>CAIMDR010000219.1 GCA_903839795.1 uncultured Methylococcaceae bacterium
ATCAGCCGTCTGGCCGGGATGTGGATAGGTTCCAGCACAATTTTGATCTACACATTTTTCGGCGGGATGTGGGCGGTGGCGGTGACTGACTTTTTGCAGATGATCATCATCGTGGTCGGCATGCTGTTTATCGGTCACGAGGGTAAAACGTGGTATGTAAAAAATAAAATACTTTAAAATTAACTACTTAATTATTGCTAGCATTCAATTTACCCGGCTTTTTAAAGTAGATACAAATTTAGGTCATTTTACTCAGCATACGCACGTTAGCTGATATTTTTTGCAAGTTACCTTAGTGACATAATTCTTTAAAATTTAATGGAGTTACCTGTCATTAATCTAAAAACACATTAACTGATTATTTTAATGAGCCTTATGTCGTTCTTATGAAAACCCATAAACAAGTTAGCTATCCAGAAAGCAAAAAGGCCGAAAACAATCGGTTAACAGATTACTAATAACCTGTTAGCCAATCATCTCCGGCCCATTTATTCAGCGATGCTAAAGCGGTTAGCTTAACTTACCATGACAAAGCTTGTACTTTTTTCCTGACCCGCAAGGACATGGATCATTACGGCCCACTTTACTGCCTTCTCTTACAAAAGGGTGCTCTGGTACGGCAGCGGCCTCTTCTTCAGCGGCAACCAGTGACTCGTCATAAGCATCCAGAGCTGGCGCTGCGGCATGTTCAAAGTGCATTTCTCTTGGCGTCTGCATTTGCTCATCAATGGCCAGAACATCTTCTTCCTGACGAACCTGAACTTTGAACAGAATCCCAATCACTTCATATTTGATATGTTCAAGCAGACTGGTGAACATTTCAAAAGCTTCGCGCTTGTATTCCTGCTTGGGATCTTTTTGCGCATAACCTCTAAAATGAATACCCTGACGTAAATAATCCATCGCCGCCAGATGTTCTTTCCAGCTGGTATCCAACACTTGCAGCATCACTGATTTTTCAAAATGCTGCAATACCTCTTTGGTGATCTGGTGCTCTTTTTCTTTGTGATTCTGTTCCAGAATATCAATAATGCGGGTTCGTAAAGACGCTTCTTGCAAGTTATGATCGTCATCCAGCATACGCTGCACGGATGTTTGAACATTAAACTCTTGATGCAAATGCTCTTCCAGACCCTTTATATCCCATTGTTCGGCCATCGTTTTGGGCGGAATATACTGGGTAATCACGTTATTAACGACATCTTCACGTATCGCCGTGATAATCTCGGAAATTTCTTCGGCCGCCATCAACTCATTACGTTGCGCGTAAACTACTTTACGTTGATCGTTGGCGACATCGTCATAAGCCAAAATCTCTTTACGTATATCAAAATTGCGGCCTTCAACCTTGCGCTGCGCATTTTCAATAGATCGGGTTACCCAAGGATGCTCAATAGCCTCACCATCACCCATCCCCAGTTTCTTCATCAATCCGGCGACACGATCAGAGGCAAAAATACGCATCAAATCATCTTGCAGGGATAAATAAAAGCGTGTCGAACCAGGATCACCCTGACGACCGGAACGACCTCTTAATTGATTATCTATTCGGCGTGACTCATGACGCTCCGACCCAATAACATGCAAACCGCCATTGGCAAGCACTTCATTATGCCTGTCCAGCCATGTGCCGCGTACTCTTGCTTTTTCAGTGTCACTGGCATCTTCGCCTAACAGTTTAAGCTCGGCATCCAGATTACCACCCAAGACAATATCAGTACCCCGACCCGCCATATTGGTGGCGATAGTGACGGCACCCGGCATACCGGCCTGTTCAATAATATTAGCTTCACGTTCGTGTTGCTTGGCATTAAGCACTTCGTGTTTAATACCTTGTTTTTTAAGCAATGCAGAAAGACGTTCAGAATTTTCGATGGAGGTAGTTCCCACTAAAACCGGCTGTCCACGGCTAACGCAGCTTTTAATATCATCCGCAACAGCGATGTATTTTTCATCTGTGGTCAAATAAACCATGTCGCCCAAATCCTTGCGGATCATGGGGCGATGCGTTGGCACAACCACAACTTCAAGACCATAAATCTTGTTTAGCTCAAACGCTTCAGTATCGGCCGTACCGGTCATACCTGAAAGTTTGTCGTACAAGCGAAAATAGTTCTGGAAGGTAATGGATGCCAGCGTCTGGTTTTCACTATTAATAGTAACATGTTCTTTCGCTTCGATGGCTTGATGCAAGCCTTCAGACCAGCGCCGACCCGGCATTATTCGACCGGTAAACTCATCAACAATAACCACTTCATTATTGGCGACGATGTAATCAATGTCTTTTTTGAATAAGACATGTCCACGTAATGACGCGTTTAAGTAGTGCATGAGGCGAATATTAGCCGCATCATAAAGGCTGCTTCCTTCAGCCATTAAGCCCTGCTCAAGCATTAGACGCTCAATGCATTCATGACCTGCTTCGGTCAAATAGACTTGGCGTATCTTTTCATCAACCGTGTAATCGCCAGGGTGCTCATCATCCTCCTGTCTGACTAGTAACGGAATGATTTCATTGGCTTTACTATAGATTTCCGTACTTTCTTCAGTCGGCCCGGAAATAATCAGCGGTGTTCGCGCTTCATCGATAAGGATAGAATCCACCTCATCAACAATAGCAAAACTTAAATCACGCTGGACTTTTTGTTCCAGACTAAATGCCATATTGTCGCGCAGATAATCAAAACCAAATTCGTTATTGGTACCGTAAGTAATGTCTGCTGCATAAGCATCACGCCTTGGCGCATGTTCCATTTGACTAACGATGACGCCCGTGCTCATTCCCAGAAAAGCATAAAGCCTGCCCATCCATTCAGAGTCACGTCTGGCCAGATAGTCATTGACCGTTACAACATGAACACCGCGTCCCGGCAGCGCATTTAAATAAGCCGCCAAGGTTGCCATCAAGGTTTTACCCTCGCCGGTTTTCATTTCAGCAATTTTACCGTCATGAAGCATCATGCCGCCTATCAGCTGCACATCAAAATGACGCATGCCAAAAACGCGCGAAGAAGCTTCTCTTACCGCTGCAAAAGCTTCTGGAATCAGGTTATCCAGTTTTTCACCTTGCGCCAGACGATCACGAAATTCCTGAGTTTTTGCTTTTAAGGCCTCATCAGATAACTTTTCGTATTCCGAAGCTAAAGCGTTGATCTTCTTGACCAACTTCTTTTTCTTCTTTACCAGCCTGTCGTTACGGCTCCCTACAACAAATTTAACCAGCTTACCCAGCATGTTTTTTTCCGGTGTGAATTTAGTAAATGATTGAATCAAAACGTTCGATTATATACCGTCTACTAGTTTAGATATAGATAAAAACCAATATTTGACTATTTGGCCTTAACAAAGCCCAGTTAAATCCGTTATTTTGGCACAAAGTAATATTTGGGATGAATTATGCATAATTCAAGTAAGCATCCAAAACAAAAACCATTATTGAATTTATACGATTTTTACTCTGTAAAAAATCAGAGGCAATTAATACCCGTTAAGATGACTCCTAACGTCCTTAAAACCCGGCTTAGAATACCAGGCAGAGGGCGACGAGAGGTGCTATATTTAAAAGGATAAGCCCAATCTTATAGAATGCCATGCCTGCATAGTGGACCGCATAAAAGTTTTCTCTTGAGATGCAAAACCATCGACTATGAAGACGATACAGCCAGTCGTGGGAAAAGCTGAACACGCAAAACCAGATTAAAAGCATCACATAATTAAAGGCAAGACTGTAAAGCAAAAGCACTTTAATGATATCTGGACTCATGGCAACACCTCGCATTTTAAAAATTGTAATTAGGTGGATTTTTTAAATACCCCGACTTTCCCGCTTTGCTTCATGCGCACTATCGACTACCTAACGCACACCTTCATCTCTAGGGCTGGCTTCTCTTATTGAGCGCGTTAATTCTGCTCGTTGTCTATCAAGCACCAGCCATTCAATTTCCCTGCGTAAATGCTCGTCTTTACTCTTGGTGGCTTCTGCCCGCAGTTCCACCTCTTTAATTTCGGCCTCCAAGCGCATTTGATGCAGGCGGTTTTCATGCTCTATTTTTACAGCTTCCAATCTTTCCTGTCTTTTCTGCCGCTCCAGTTGATGGGCTTCCTGTTCCTTAAGTTCGGCTTCCAGTTCCAGTTGTTTTAAGCGCTGCTCCTGCTCTTTGCCTTGCAGCCATTGAAGCCGCTCTTTTTCATATTCCCGGGTTTCCGAGTCCCGTTGCAATTCTTTCAAAGCGCGTTGATGTTCCAGTCGCTGAGCTTGTTTTTGCAGATCCATTTGTTGTTGGCGAATTTGCTGGTCTTTTTGATACTGGATTTCTGCTGCCAACTCAATTTCTTTTAACTGTAACTCATGGTTGGTTTTTTCCACATGCAAGCGCATTTCTATCGCATGTTGCTCAACGCGATACGCCTCTTGCTCTTCCAATTGTCGCTTGATTGCTTCCGCTTCCAGTTTTTGCTTTTGTCGCTGAATTTCATCTTCCTGATTAATGGCTTCCAGCTGCTTTTGCTTATGCTCCAAACGCAACAATTCCAGTTCCTGTTGCTGAGCTTGTTTCTGCATATCCAGTTGTTGTTGGCTAATTTGCAGATCTTTTTGATACTGGATTTCTGCTACCGACTCAATTTCTTTTAACTGCAACTCATGGTTGGTTTTTTCCACCTGTAAGCGCATTTCTATCGCATGTTGCTCAATGCGATACGCCTCTTGCTCTTTCAATTGTCGCTTGATTGCTTCAGCTTCCAGTTTTTGCTTTTGCCTCTGGATTTCATCTTCTTGATTAATCGTTTCCAACTGCTTTTGTTTATGCTCCAAACGCAACAATTCCAACTCATCCTCCTGCCGAAACAATTCCTGCGCTTGTTTCTCGCGAAATTCAAAGTTTTTTTGCATCACATTGAGATAAACGGCTTCCTGAGTAAAGCGACCATCCAGCTTTTCGTCATCGGTAAGCTCTTCAAAAAACGAGGTTAATTCACAAACTGCCCGACACTGAATATGCTTTAAAATTAAAGTTTCATTAATGACACTTTCAATCTGCCGTTCCATTTCCATCAAACCGGTTTGTACCCACGCACCATCTTTTAGATAACTTAATTCGGCATTTACAATATCCTTTATAACGCTTTCGTAGCTGACTTTTATCTGCTGATTAACGGCTGGCAAGGCATCCAAATTTCTTTCTACATAATTGATGGTCGGTTGGAAATGAATTTGTAACTGTGTGGTTAGCGTACAAAAGCCACCATAAAGCCTCGTATTTATTGTCAAATCCCAATTTTCTATAGGCAGTGAATAAACACGATGATAAAAACGCGGAATAAAGTGTTGAGGCCGCTCAAACAACTGGTGATAAAAGCCCAACTTGGAAATAACAACCCGTCTTTCCGCATCAAAGCCAGGATCCCAAAACAATTGACTGGATTCCAAGGCATTATTTTCGCCTGACAGCCACGCATCCAAGGGCGATAAACTATTATTCATAAGTCACCTGATTCTTGTCCGCTTGTGCAGTCGCCAGAGACTGCGCTTTGATGACTCTAAGCTGCGCCGCCATCCGCTCGGCAACCAGTGGATAAAGATTAGGCGCAAACTCTACCGATTTATCATCAATTTTACGCAAAAAACCACGGCTCAATAAAAATCCGACAGCAAACATGCGAGACAAATCAGAATAACGTCTGGCACGTTCAATGTCCGATTTTTCTATGATCATTTCAAGCTCATCATTGTCATTGATTCTAAACTGGGTAAACTGCCGGATGCATTCAAATGCCAACTCTTGTTCTTGTTCTGAAAGAGGCCCTGGCGCCGTACTTTCCAGTCGATAAGACAATAAAAAAGTAAAAAAATCGACCATGGCCGCACAGGAAAACGCAAACAAGGAAAAGTCATTCCACATGGCAAAGGACGGAGTTACGCCCTGAACAAACTGTGCATAAGTCATTAATATTGGTGCTTGGGGAGCAGCATGTCCGGCATTGGTAGCGAGTTGATTAAACTTAAGCTGCACTTCCTGTAAACCTGCCAACGCCTTTTGAAAGTTATTTTCAGTATCAACCGTCAAGTGGTTCAGGCTGGTTTGTAACGTTCGTATATGTTCATCCAGCAGATGAAATTCTTTGTCCAATTGATCAAATTCCGTCTTTTTAGCTTGATAGCGTTGATTATAATGCTTCCAGAAAGGCCCTTCGCCGACTATGTTTCTATTAGCCGGGGGAATTTGTGCATGTGTTCCAAAATAAGCTTGGGTCACATCAGCAGTCGCTTTATCCAACTCACTGTTTTGCACCTTTAAAATATCGCTTTTGGTTATCAAAATTGCGGCCAGATAAGCATCCACATCCTTGCGCATCTCGTTGATTCGGTTTATGCGTATAGTTTCACTTTGAGAAACCTCATAAAACTTGAAATACGAAAAAGTAATGGATGCCGTGATAGCGACCAATAAAGACATGACTACACTTAAATAACGTAAGCGATTAGCTTTCCAGTGAATGCCGGCAATTTCCAGTGAACAGATAACGATAATCGATTGAATCGCAATGGTGATGATCAGTGCAATCCAGGGAACAATAAAATAAGACAGACCGTAATAGGTTGTAAATCCCGAGGCGATACTTAGCATCAAGACAATGGGAATCGACCATATCCTCAACATGCCGACAAACAGTGTCTGAATGCTGTTGAGCAAGCTACCCAGTCCACCGTGGTTAATTTTAATAAAGCTTTCTTTGCCCATAAGAATTTATTTGGATATGATAGGTTTGCTCAAAATGAAGTCTATTTGATTAAATCAAGAAATGCAAACGACAATAAGATCCTATTATAAACGGTTATGCCATTCATGGTTTGGACAAGTCCAGTAGCATGATCCATACGGATAACGATGAGCAAACCAGACAATTTTTATTAACTTTATAATTCAGTCGACTAACAATGGACTACTCTGCAATACTTCAAGAACTAAACAAAGCGTCATTATTTGATTTACATCGGTTAGAGTCGGCCATTAATCAGGAATTATCCAACCCAACGCGGCTAGACCAGATTAAAGCACGTTTAAAAACCGGCCAGTTAATCAGTTATTTTGACCCACAATCCAACAGCCTGATTGATGCCGTGATTCTAAAAGTTCAAAGAACTCGCTGCCTGGTAAGAAATATCAACGACCAAAAAAGGTGGACTTTGCCTTTTTATTATCTCAACCTGGAAGCTGTTGACGCTGATATTCAACCCGCCAAAAATGCCGTTGGCATACCCAAAAGCTCGTTAAAAGTTGGTGCCAAAGTTGGTTTTAAAGATAAAGAAAATAATGACCTATTCGGCGAGGTGATTCGCCTTAACCCAAAAAGAGCCACCGTTAAAATCAATGAACACAGCCGATGGCTGGTCAATTACAAAAACTTGTTTTATGTGATAGAGGGAGAACTTGGCGATACAAAAGAGCAGACTTTTATAGCGCGTGATTTGTAACCAAGGTTACCACAGGATGTAACAGACTTGGCAGGTTTGTAAAACCTGCCAGGTCTACCACCTAAACGTGAATAGGCTTACGAAACTCGTCCGGCTTAAAGACACACCCTCGCCTCATAAAAATTGCTTGAAGAAATTAGCGATGGCAAGAGCGATAAGAGCCCCCATCATCCATTTTAGCAAATTAAGATCGGCCTTTATGGGTGCAAGCTCGACCTGCAAATCCTTTTTAGTGACCAATTCCGACTCTTCAATTGCCGCTCGCATTGCCTCGGTCAAGCCTTCTGCCTGCTTTTGATCAAAACCCGCTTCTTCCAATTTGCGAACAAATTTATGTGTATCAAATGTAATCGTTGCCATAATAAGCACCCAACAAATTTTAAATTGTTTCTAGTATACCAAATTATTATAAAAGCAAAGCTCAATTGGTTTGGCATAAACTGAATTACCTAAGAAACTTCATCAATCTTCAAAATAGTAAAATTGTTACGACTGAGCTGCCGGCTAAAGCTTTCTGAGTTTGATATGCTATTGAAAAATTCGGCTCTGAGTCTGTATGTACTTCAAGAATATTCACAAGAAATCAATGAGGTGCCGCTATCTCAAGCTCTGACAGGTAACAACCGGGATCTTCCGCCCAGTAGTTTGCTGTGGTTTGTGCGGCTCTGACACGGGTATTGCCATTGCATATAGCTTGATAATGACAAGTTCCACAGCGGCCTTCCAGTGGGCGTGGAATTTGTTTTAGTCCTGCCATTAACGGATCAGAGGTATCCATCCATATTTCTGAAAACGGGCGATCCTTTACATTGCCCAAATCGTAATGCCACCAGAACGTGTCGGGATGCACGTTGCCCAAGTTATCGATATTGGCAACATTAACACCGGAGGCATTACCGCCCCATTGTTCCAGCTTGGCTTTAATGTGCTCGGCTTTATCCGGAAAATGTTTTGTGACCCAATGCAAAAAATAAACCGCATCGGCGTCATTATTGCCGGTAACAAATTCTCTGTCCTTGCCTGCTTTAAGCCAGTCATAACAGGTTTGAAACATCAAATCCATGGCATCACGGGTCATTTCAAAATGTGCATCATCTTTACGATTTTTATTGCCCCGACCGCCATAGTTTAGGTGCGACAAATAAAACTTGTCGATGTCGTTATCATCCATGAGTTGCAAAAGAGCCGGAAAATCCATCGCATTATCCTGTGTCAAGGTAAAGCGAATACCGACTTTAATCCCTTTATCCAAGCACAAATGCACGCCGCGCAGCGCTTCGTCAAAAGAACCTTTTACCCGACGAAACTGGTCGTGGGTATCTTTGATGCCATCCAGACTAACACCAATATATTGATAATCAATTGCTGCTATTTCATCGATATTTTCAGCTGAAATTTTGGTGCCATTACTGGACAGGGCAACATAGAAACCCATATCTTTGGCACGACGGGAAATATTGAATATATCGGGATGTAACAAAGGCTCACCACCTGACAAAATCAACACAGGCACTTTAAAGGCTTTTAAATCATCCATGACCGTATAGATTTGTGGGGTGGTTAATTCTCCGGGGAAATCAATATTGGCCGAGGTGGTGTAACAGTGTTTGCAGGTAAGATTACAGCGACGGATTAAATTCCAGATAACCACGGGAGCTGCGGGTTTGCGTGCGGGTTTTAACGGTGTCGGGGTAAGCAGTTCCCGCATGTATTGGCTTAATCTAAACATGTAGAGCGTCCTTTTTTAGTTGAGCCATTGTAACGTATCTAATTTTGATAGTCTTGTAGACCGGAATAAGCCGATTCGAGCGACCGCAAGCATGGGCGTTTCACTGCTGTTGTTTTCAGGATCAACGCAACCAATAATCCATTAGCAAGCCGGCAAAAACGGCCATGCCAAACCAGTTGTTGTTTAAAAAGGCTTTAAAGCACAAGACCTTGTCCCGATAAAAAATCAATTTTTGCTGATAAACGGAGAATCCAGCCGCTAATAAAATACCGCCATAATAAGACCCGTTCAATTGCTGCATTTGCCCCACAACAATCAGTAGTCCGACAATAATAATCTGCAAAATCGCCATGATGTGTCGATCGTAAGCGCCGAAAAGAATGGCGGTTGATTTAACGCCTATTTTTAAATCATCCTCTTTATCGACCATGGCATACATGGTGTCATAAACCAACGCCCATAAAACAACGGCTAAATACATCACCCACGCCACCGCTGGAATACTGTTGATTTGTGCAGAAAAAGACATGGGCACCGCCCAGCCAAAGGCAATACCCAAATAAGCTTGCGGCAACTGAGTGTAGCGCTTCATAAAAGGATAACTGGCGGCCAGAAATGCGGCGATAAAGGACAGCAAAATAGTATAAATATTCAGCGTTAAGACCAAGCCAAAAGCACACAAGCATAACACCACAAAAAGGATAAGCGCTTCTTTGGGCTTAACGTTGCCTGCTGCAATCGGGCGCTGTTTGGTGCGCTCTACATGAGGATCAAAATCCCTGTCTGCATAGTCATTAATCACGCAACCGGCAGCACGCATCAAGACCACGCCCAGGCAAATAACGCTTAACACCCATAAATCAGGTTTGCCGTTACTGGCTACCCAAAGCGCCCACAAAGCGGGCCATAATAAAATTAAAATACCGATAGGCCGGTCGAATCGTGCTAATAACCAATATTGCTTCATTCGATCCATTACCCGTTCTTTAAGATTTGTTATTGGCACGCGCTTACCCCTATGATAAAGACTTAACTTCTTTAACGACTAAAAGCCAGCTGAGTAAAATCAGAGTGGTTTTCAAGCGTATAATTTATTAAAAATGCTATTATAGCGTCTTTATTTTATTGGGGACTTGTGCACTGTGGGTGTGTGAACCATGAGCGTGAAAATTTATCACAATCCGCGTTGCGGAAAATCACGTCAAACCTTGCAATTACTACAAGCGCAAGGCGTTGATGTTGAGATTATTGAGTATCTGAAAACACCGCCCAACGCTGAAGAACTGGATAACATTCTACAAAAACTGGGCATGGAACCGCGTGAATTGATGCGCAAGAAAGAAGCCGTCTATAAGGAAAGTGGTTTGGATAACCCGTCACTTGATCGACAGACACTGATTAATGGCATGATCAATAATCCAATACTCATTGAACGCCCGCTTGTTATTGCCAACGACAAGGCGGCTATCGGTCGCCCACCGGAAGCGGTTCTCGCTATTTTATAAGCCACTACTCCTATATTTTATGATAAAAATTCTGGTTCTTTATTTCTCCCGCAACGGTGCAACCGCAGAAATGGCTAATTATATCGCTAGAGGCGTGGAGGCCGTAACCGGGGCTGAAGCGGTTCTGAGAACGGTGCCGGATATTTCCAGCGTTTGTGAAAAAACGGCAGCGAGCATTCCCGCCCACGGTGCAATCTACGCAACGCTTGACGACTTAAAGCAGTGCGATGGCCTGGCTCTGGGCAGCCCTACCCATTTTGGCAATATGGCAGCACCGTTAAAATATTTTATTGATGGCACAACCGAGATCTGGTTTTCCGGTGCCTTAATCGGCAAACCGGCGGGTGTATTTACCTCAACCGGCAGCCTGCATGGCGGCCAGGAAAGCACTTTATTATCCATGATGCTGCCACTGTTGCATCACGGGATGCTTTTATTGGGCCTACCTTACACGGAAACTGCTTTGCGGGAAACCACATCAGGCGGCACACCTTACGGCCCAAGTCACTTGTCTGTAGAGCAGGCAGGCTTAACTGATCATGAAAAAAAACTGTGTCTGGCACTCGGAACACGTTTGGCTAAAACGGCACACCTTTTAAAACAGCAATAAAACAGGATTCATGAATATAAAACCGATCTATTTTCACTCTGTTGCCTTGGCTGGTTTTTTGGGTCTATTTGCCTTATTAATGCTATGGAATACGGTGTTAGTGCCCTCATCCGGATTTCCTGTTGCGTTAAAGCTATTAATAACCGTAACCCCTTTGTTATTGCCATTGCGCGGTTTTTTAAACCGCAACGCCAGAAGCTGTAACTGGATGGCTTATGTCAGCATGATCTATTTTTTACATGGATCAATAGAAACGTATGCCGGCACCACTGATCGCCTTTACCCCTTTTTGGAACTCATCCTTAGTGTCATGCTGTTTTTGGGCACAACACTCTATGTGCATTTTTCAGGAAAACAGGGATGACTCTGTCAAAGCAACTGCCCTTACATTTTGAGTTTAGGGCAAATCAGACTTTTGATGACTTTTTCCCCGGCAGTAATCTGGAGATCATTACTCACTTAAAAAAAAGTATTCAAGGTAACGGTGAGCGGCAAATTTTTATTTGGGGTCAATCCGGTCTAGGCAAAAGCCATTTGCTACAAGCCTGCTGTCATCAAGCGCAAAGTCGACAACTCAGCTCTTTTTATTTTGCCTTGTCGGCTTTAGAGCTACCTGATCCGGATTTATTAAAAGATTTGGACAAGTTTGATATTGTTTGTTTTGACAATATAGAGTACATCGCCGGTAACGAAATATGGGAACTGGCTTTTTTTAATTTTTATAATCGGCTTCGCGATCAGGGGCATTCGCTTATTTTGTCGGCATCCAGTCCACCCACTGAAATTGCTTTCCGGTTACACGATCTTAAAACCCGCCTTAATTGGGGGCTAACATTAAAAATTCAAGCCTTATCGGATAACGACAGAATCACTGCCTTAATTTTTAAAGCCAACCAAATGGGCTTCGAAATATCGCCTCAAGCGGTGCGTTTTTTACTGACACACTATGACCGGGACTTGTCTTCTTTATGGACGCTGCTAACAAAGCTGGATCGGGCATCATTGGCGGCCAAACGTAAACTAACCATTCCCTTTTTAAAGCAAATTCTGAGCACAGAATCCCGTGACGACTAAAGTTCTTATTATTGGCGCGGGAGCGATTGGAGGATTTTATGGCTCATTGCTGGCAAAAGCCGGTGCAGAGGTTGCTGTCGTTTGTCGCTCTGATTACGATCATGTCAAACAACAGGGCTTTATCATTGAGAGCCATACCCTTGGAACGTGGACATTTAAGCCGTCACACGTTTTAAAAAGTGCTGCCGAGTATCAAGGCACCACCGATTATGTGTTACTTTGCACCAAAGTTATTCCCTCTGTGGATCGAGTCGCCTTAATACGTCCGGCAGTGACCGCCAATACAGCGATTGTATTTATCCAAAATGGCGTAGAGATAGAACAGGAAATTGTTGACGCTTTTCCTGACAATGAAATCATTAGCGGACTGGCGTATATTTGTAGCCATAAAACAAAGCAAGGTAAAATATTGCACCAAGCCTATGGCAGACTGGCTTTGGGCACACTACCGGACTCTGTCAGCCACAAAACGGCAAAGCTTTGTGAGTTATTTGAACAAGCGGGTATTGAATGTAACGCGGCCGAGAACATTGTGACCGAACGCTGGACGAAATGTGTCTGGAACGCACCGTTTAATCCCTTATCGGTATTATCGGGAGGATTGTCAACGTTAGATATCCTAAAGTCCCAAGAAGCGTTTGTACGTTGTATTATGCAGGAAATTTGTCGTATAGCCGAAGCTGTCGGCCATCGACTGCCTGACAATATAATTGATGTTAATATAGCAACTACTTACGGTATGCTACCGTATAAAACCAGTATGCTACTGGATTATGAAAATGGTCGTCTTATGGAAACCGAAGTGATACTGGGTAATGCTTTACGGGCAGGCAAACGCGCAGGCTTAAAGATTCCTTATTTAGAATCTATCTATGCCTTGATGAAGCTCAGGGAATTGAAACTTTGCGTGTAGCATAAAAGATATAATCCGCCGTATAAGCCACCCGCTTCTCTGTTCCCAAGTGATTTGAGTCACATCCCGACACCGGTGACAATCCTCCGTGAGTATTAATCCGGTTAATAAAACGCACGTCTGAAAACAAACCATCTCCCTTATTCGCAATCACCTCAACAAGTAACCAGGAAATAGAAGAGTCTGGTGCGACATCAATTTTATTCAGTATCCGACCAACAACCCGACTTCCTTCTTTATACTCCCATACGGGGCCAACATAATGATCACCAACAACCCGACTTCCTTCTTTATACTCCCATACGGGGCCAACATAATGATCACCAACAACCTGCCCTTGCGCATCAAACAATTTGGCGTCAGGCGCTTGTAACTGCCATGAATAGGCACTGTTGTTTAGTGTGCATTGATAAATCTGATCGCCTTTAGCATGGGTTGTCAGAATCGGACTACTTCCAACCGGGGGTTTAATTTGCTCTGGTATAGAAACATCCGCGCAAACAATTGCAGGAAACAAAATCCATAAATGCACCCACTTTTTAAACATAGGATTTAGCCTTTGTAAATTTTATATGAGCCAGAATATGCAAAAGCTGGCGAATGACAAAAACAGCAATAATGAGGCTTTAAGCTGTTGCAAAAAACCCTCTGTACCAAAAGATACAGAAGGTTTTGTATTAATTAAGCTGTGAAGTTAGCTTCAGCAAAATCCCAATTGACTAATGCCCAAAAAGCTTCGAGATAAGCTGGACGAGCATTGCGATAATCAATATAGTAAGCATGCTCCCAAACATCACAAGTTAATAATGGAGCTTGACCGGTAGTTAAAGGGCAACCGGCATTACTGGTGCTTACCAAAGCCAAACTGCCATCAGCATTTTTAACTAACCACGCCCAGCCTGAACCAAAAGTAGTTACCGCACATTTGGTGAATTCTTCCTTAAATTTTGCAAAAGAACCAAATGTTGTGTTGATTGCATCAGCTAAAGTGCCGGTAGGTTCGCCACCACCATTTGGAATCAAGCTGTTCCAATAAAAAGTGTGATTCCATACCTGCGCCGCATTGTTAAAAATCGGACCTGATGATTTTACGATAATTTCTTCCAGAGACAAGCCTTCAAACTCAGTGCCTGGAACAAGATTATTCAGATTGGTTACATAGGTTTGATGATGCTTACCATAATGAAACTCTAGAGTTTCTTCTGAGATGTAGGGTACCAATCTATTGTTTGCGTAAGGTAAAGCAGGAAGTTCGAAAGCCATTTGAGTATCCTAATATATTAAGTTTAAAAAATTGATTTAACTACTGGTCATTAAAAATAAATACCAAGTAATTTAATAATTCATTACTTTAGCACTGCTAGCCAATTAAATAAAGCAAGACTTTTATCATTCAATTAACCCCAAACATCTAAAGTTAAAACATTCACATGGCAATGTGTATTGTTGCATTATGATACCCACATAAAATTATTTTAAAATTTCCCTTACCCAAACCAGAATCCTATACATAAGGGCGCCTCTATGTTCTGGACAAGGGTTACAAATTAGATTAGATTTACTGCTTATTAACCCATTACTTTACACAGCAAAATTTATGAAAAAATTAATCAGCCTTTTTATTTTATTATCGGTAATGAGTTGTTCCGCCATTGCACAATCGCAAAGTATCGAGAAAACCGATCCCGGCTTTGTTTTATTGGATGTATTGATTTACCGGCCAGTGGGCTTGGTCGCAACTATTGTTGGCACTGCGGTGTTTGTAGGAGTGAGCCCTTTAACGGCGTTGGCATCCATCCCGGAGCCACACGATGCGTTTGCCAAAATCAGTAATATTTTAATTGTATTTCCTGGTGCTTATACTTTTGTAAGGCCGATAGGTGATCGGGACTTTCCCTATTATGCATCCCCGTATAAACATAAACAGGTTGCGCCACAGAACAACACAGTGATGCCCAAGCCAAACCCTGACATTCCAGCCGTACCGAAAGTACA
>CAIMDR010000220.1 GCA_903839795.1 uncultured Methylococcaceae bacterium
TATAAATGGAAAGGCGCTTATGATATTAATCCTGAATTAAATACATCATTTGTAGCCGCCTTCGAAAATCTTGATGTAACGCACGTTGGACAATCATTTTTAACCAACACAGCGGGTCAAACGGTTTGGGGATCACAAACCCCTAATTACAGCGCCAATGGATCATCTTTGGGAACAAAGCCTCTTACTACCTTTGGAGAAAGTCAACAAAACCGCCAAACTTTTACAGCGGGTTGGGGTTTAAATGGTCGGGTATTTGGTAATTGGTTTAATAATACCAACCTTAGTTATTTTGATATTCTTAATGATACAACGCTATCTTCAAACTATAACCCGAGTGACCCTATATACAATCAAACGGGTGGTCAAGCAGGTTTAAGAACTCATTGGACCGGTTCAGGCTGGGCGAGTATGAAATCACAGTTCAATAATGATGAGTTTTTCGGTAATAAAAATCTCTCATATTCAACGGGTTTTGAATATCAACGTGCGCACATGATGCAAACGCAAAACAACTTAAGCAGTTATCCCGGTAACGTGATTAATACAGTCACGCCACTTTCGACGCAAAGTGGTGGTACAACCAATAGCTATGCGTGGTTTAATCAAGTCAGTTGGCGGTTCTTAAAAGATTGGGACGCAACGCCAGGGGTTCGTCTGGAGCGTTGGGGCATGGAAGATGGCACTTACTTAACGGCAGCGAATCAAACCGGCTCGCTTAATCCGACTGATAGACAAGTATCAAACTGGGCACCAAAGTTCTCTCTGGGTTATCAGCCAGGCAATTGGAAGTTCCGTTATTCAGTCGCAAAAGCTTATCGTTACCCTGTTGCTGATGAGTTATTTGGTAACTCAGCTAGTGTAAGCGGGAGTGTGAGTTTAGCTAATGGAACGCTAAAACCGGAAGATGGTACTCATCACAATTTGCTGGGTGAATATGATTTTGAAAATGGCTTTGTTCGTCTGAACTTATTCCATGAAAATATACGTAACGCCATTTATACACAGTATATCTATCTAAACGGAAGCCCTACCTTAAGCTCTGTGATGTCTTCCATTGGTGAAGTAGAAACAAATGGTCTCGATCTTTCAAGTAATTTTGACCGAGTGTTTCAATCAGATGTTGATTTTAAACTTAATACAACCATCTTGGATTCCAAGATTGTAGCGAATCCGCTTAATACCGCAGTAGTGGGCAATCAAATGCCACTGATGCCTAATTATCGGGCAAATTTTTTAACAACCTATCATTATGGCAGGGATTTGGACTTATCGGTGGGTACTCGTTATCAGAGTGCAATGCATTCTCAGACTGATAATAAAGATACTCAAGCGGTTTATTATGGTGCCTTCAATCAATCTGTTTATGTCGATTTAAAAAGCACTTATCATTTCAACGACAAAAAAGGTCATGTGTCAGCGGGTATCGATAATATTAACGGTTATACAGCATTTTATAACCATCCTTTACCGTTACGCACGTTCTTCGCACAAGTTGGTTATAAGTTTTAAAAGCTACTTTTTCGATGCTTTCGGGCCTGTTAAAGCAGGTTTGGAAGCACTGGGCTTTATCTTTCTTATTTAAAACGATGCCGGTCGGGATTTGCAACCACGATCGAAACGTTTCAAGACTTTATCATTTTAAAGTCGACTTTGGGCAAGTATTCGCCGCCCCCCTTTGAAAAAGGGGGGCTGAGGGGGATTTATTTAAAAAATCTCCACTAACCCCCAATGGCACTAAGTTAAGCCGTTCGCTGAGCGGAGTCGAAGCGATTTTGCAGGCTTCGGCTCCGCTCAGCCAACGGTTTATCTTGCCACGAGGTACTTAACTTAATGGCATTCCCCCTAACCCCTCTTTTTCAAAGAGGGGGACTGAATAACTAATGCTTCAGTCGTTTTGCAATTAGGAAA
>CAIMDR010000221.1 GCA_903839795.1 uncultured Methylococcaceae bacterium
AGATAAACAAAGCGTTAAATCATATCTTTTGATCTCCTGCTTGGTATATTGTCAGTCGTGCGTAACTTTATGTTTTATCAGTGCTTATCTGTGTAAATCTGTGGCTAAATGAGGTTCTTAGGATAAAGCTATCGGCAACAGTAAACATTTGGGACGGGGTTACAAACCCCGTCCTGCGTGGGATTTTCGTGAACCAACAGGTTTTTCAGGGTTGTTGTTTACCGCCAGCAAACCGTCCAAACCGTAACAACATTCCCGGTAACAATAATAAATTTAACAACGTCGAAGAAGCCAGGCCACCGATGATAATCGCCGCCATAGGGCCCATTATTTCACGCCCCGGATTATCGCTGTTAAAAGCGATGGGAAACATCGCCAAAGCGGTGACCAGTGCCGTCATTAAAATGGAGGGCAAACGTTCTTGAGCGCCTTGTATGGCGGTTTCCACGCTCCAGCTTTTGCCCTCCACTTCAACTAAATGCCGATAGTGCGACAACAGCATAATACTGTTACGCACGGTAATACCAAATAAAGTCACAAAACCGACAATAGAACCAACCGACAAAGTGGCTTCGGTGATGACTACCGCAGCAACGCCACCAATTAAGGCAAAAGGCAAATTGGCAAGCGCCAGAACCGCGTTACGGACGCTGCCAATGGCGATATAAATAAACATGACCACCCCTGCCCCCGCCAATAACGAATGCAAAATCAATTCATTGCGAGCCTCGGCTTGTTCAACAGCTGCACCGGTAAACTCTGGATAGCTGGCGGCAGACACCGGAATTTCTTTGAGTACGCGGCTTTTAAGTTCAGCCATAAACGCATCCATGTCTCTATCAATGACATTGCAGGTAACGGCTTGTCGTCGTTGTGACCCCTGATGCAGAATGTTATAGCGACTGGCCGTATGCCGAATTTCGGCGACTTGTTCCAGCCTGATTAACGTGCCATCCTGGGTTCTGACGGGCAGATGGGCAATCGATTCCGGTTCTTGCCTGAGTTCTGGTGCCAAGGCCACCGCAATATTGACGATTTTATTACCCTGAACCTGCTTGCCTACTATTCGGGTTTCGTAAGCCGTTTGCAAGGTATTAACAATCTCGGCGGGCAGAATGCCCCAAAAATTAAGCTGCTCCAAATTCAAATCCACCTGCAATAAAGGCGTAGCAGGTGGTGACCGCAACTGCACATCCGTCGCGCCAGGAATATCGCGCATAATTCGGGCGAGTATTTGGGCTTGGGTATCCAGTACATTCAAGTCATTGCCATAAAGATTAACCACCACAGGTGCCGTGTAGCCGGAAATGGTTTCATCGATCCGTTCCGTTAAAAAAGTATTGGCTTCAAAACCAATACCGGGGAAATGAGTCAAAATTTCACGCAACTTGTTCAGGATTTTTTGCTGCCCGTCACCAGGCAATGGCTCAAGACGAACCTCATATTCACTGTAATGACTGCCGTAAGTGTCAGCGCCCCGTTCTGCACGCCCTGCCCATTGTGATACGGATTGCACACCCGGAACGGCCATAAACTGTTCGGTCAGTTTACTGCCGATTCTTACCGATTCTTGTAGGGATGTACCGGGAATACTGGTGGTGTGAACGATATAATGGCCTTCACGCAGTTCGGGCAAAAATTTGCTGCCAAGATTAAAAAAGGCCAACACGCCCACCAAACAGACAACAACACTCACACTGATTAGCCCGTTAAAATGCTTAAAAACAAAACCCAACACGCTTTTATAAAGCGGTTTGATGCGTTTGATGAGCGGTGGATCTTGGCTGTCACTTAACGTACGACCCAGCAAAGCAAAACACAGCGCCGGGGTTAACGTCAACGCAACCAACAACGACACTAAAATTGCCAGAATATACGAATAACCCAGCGGTGCAAACAAGCGTCCGGCCACGCCATTTAAGGTTAACAGTGGCACAAAAACCAGCGCGACAATAAAACTGGCGTAAACCACCGAGCTTCGTACTTCCAGCGAAGCGGTGTAAACAACCGTTGCGATGGGTAACGGTTGCTCCTGTAGTCGGTTTTCACGCAAGCGCCGGAATATATTTTCAGTATCAATAATGGCATCATCAACCACCTCACCCAAGGCAATAGCCAAGCCGCCCAGCACCATAATATTAAGATTAACCCCCGTTTCCAGCAGAACAATGACCGCACCAATTAATGAAACGGGAATGGCCAATGCCGAAATAAATGCCGTGCGAACATTAAACAAAAACAGGTACAAAATAATCAGCACAAACAAACCGCCAATCAGTAAATGCCCGGATAAATTGGCAATCGACCGTTCTATATAGTCAGCAGGACGAAATAAATGCTCATAAAAGGTAATGGCCTCATTTTTAAAAACCGGCTCAAATTCTTTCAAAACCTGCTCAACCTGCTTCGACACCGTTAAGGTATTGGCACCGTATTGCCCTATCACCATCATAACAATACCCGGTTTGCCGCCAATTTGTGCCGCACCGATCGGCGGTTCGGGAGCATAACGGATGGTCGTCACTTCACCCAAGGTAATGTTGCGCCCCTGATCACGCTTAACAATAATATTGGCAAATTGTTCAGGCGTAATCGGCTGCACCGTCACTTGCAGGGTAATACGCTGATTTTTGTTTTCTATAAAACCGCCGCCCTGAATGGTCCCTGCTTGCG
>CAIMDR010000222.1 GCA_903839795.1 uncultured Methylococcaceae bacterium
CTCGCTTCTTTTAAGTCGTAGAGTAGTTTGACGGATAATCGACGCAGAACTTCCTCTGGCAATTCCAGTAATTCTTCTTCAGTCAGTTGCAGTAGATCGTGGTCGCTTAATCTCATGGGAAATAATATAGCGCTTTTTTAACTAACTTTGTAGGTTTTTGACGTTGGGGTCTGAATACTTACAAAATTTCTATATCAAGATACTAACCCTTCAAGATATGTTATCTGTATGGTCATGTAACGACGTGAATTGGAAATTTAATTTCTGAAAGTCTATAACATACTGATTACCTTTCGTGTCTTTCGTGCTTTTCGTGGACTAACTGCTGTTTTTAGTATCTTCATCATCGAGAAATAAATTAAGTGAAAAAACAATTTAAACTGCACAGCCGATTTCAACCCGCCGGCGATCAGCCCACCGCCATAAAAGCCTTGATTGAAGGGTTAAGTGATGGTGAGGTCCATCAAACCCTGTTGGGCGTAACCGGTTCCGGAAAAACCTTCACCATTGCCAATGTCATCAATCAAGTGCAACGTCCGGCGATGATTATGGCACCCAATAAAACCTTGGCCGCGCAGTTATACGGTGAAATGAAAGAGTTTTTTCCGGAAAACAGCGTCGAGTATTTTGTCTCGTATTATGACTATTATCAACCGGAAGCTTATGTGCCGGCGTCCGATACCTTTATAGATAAAGATGCGGCGATTAATGAACATATTGAACAAATGCGTCTGTCAGCGACCAAGGCCTTAATTGAAAGGGGCGATACTATTATTGTCGCAACCGTTTCGGCGATATACGGCTTGGGCGAACCGGAATCGTACTTCCAAATGGTGTTGCATCTGGTCAAGGGCGACATCATTAATCAGCGGGATATTTTGCGCCGTCTGGCAGAAATGCAATATACGCGCAATGATCTGGAATTGCGTCGGGCGACTTACCGGGTGCGTGGCGAAGTGATTGATATTTTTCCAGCCGAATCGGATAGCGAAGCATTACGTGTCGAATTATTTGATGATGAAGTGGAGCGCTTGTCCTTGTTCGATCCGTTAACCGGTGAAATAATCCGGCGACTGGTACGCTATACCGTTTATCCCAAAAGCCATTATGTGACACCCCGCGAGCAGTTATTGACAGCGGTTGAAGCCATCAAAATTGAGCTGATAGAGCGTCTACAGCACTTGCGTTCCTTAAATAAACTGGTAGAAGCGCAACGACTGGAACAACGCACCCTGTTTGATATTGAAATGATTCTGGAGGTAGGTTATTGCTCCGGTATTGAAAACTATTCCCGGTATTTGTCTGGCAGGGCATCCGGCGAATCACCGCCCACCATGTTTGATTATTTACCGGATGATGCGCTGGTGATTGTTGATGAAAGCCATGTCACCATACCGCAGATTGGTGCCATGTATAAAGGCGACCGATCGCGTAAGGAAACCTTGGTTGAATACGGCTTTAGATTACCGTCAGCGCTGGATAATCGCCCGTTAATGTTTGCAGAATTTGAAGCCAAATCACCGCAACGTATTTATATATCGGCCACCCCCGGCCCTTATGAGAAAGAACATTCCGGTGTTTTTGCCGAGCAGGTGGTCAGACCCACCGGCTTGCTTGATCCGGTTGTGGAAGTGCGGCCGGCAACCAACCAGGTTGACGATTTGTTATCAGAAATTAATCTGCGTGTCGGCGTAAAAGAGCGCGTACTGGTGACCACCCTGACCAAAAGAATGTCGGAAGATTTAACCGAATATTTGTCGGAACATGGCGTGCGTGTGCGTTATTTACATTCTGATATTGATACGGTAGAACGGGTCGAGATTATTAGGGATTTGCGTCTGGGACAATTTGATGTACTGGTCGGTATCAATTTGTTACGCGAAGGGTTGGATATCCCCGAAGTGTCTTTGGTGGCGATACTGGATGCCGATAAAGAAGGTTTCCTGCGCTCCGTGGTGTCTCTGGTACAAACGATTGGACGCGCCGCCAGAAACATAAACGGCAAAGCCATTTTATACGGTGACCGCATTACCCGGTCCATGCAGCAAGCGATTGACGAAACCGAACGCCGCCGCGAAAAACAGCATGAGTTTAATCTTAAACACGGCATTGAACCGGCCACCATCCTTAAATCCATCACCGATATTATGCAGGTTGCCATTCCCGGCTCTGGCACAACCTCAGCAAAAGCACTCAGTAAAGTAGCAGAATATGCCGCAGACTATAAAACCATGACCCCTAAACAATTGGGTAAAAAACTCAAGCAACTGGAAGATGATATGTACCGCTATGCAAAAAACCTCGAATTTGAGCAAGCCGCCAGAATCAGGGATGAAATTAAGGTCGTGCAAGAACAGTTATTGATTTAATCCAAGGGGGCTAGTACAGCGCACCGGAAATAAAACGAATAATTTTTTTCAATAAGTCATTAATTTTACACATATTAATTATCAGTGTAATTAACGGCGCGTTGTACTTGCAACTTAGACGTAGGCCGGAATAAGACTTTTCGAGCGCAAGCGAGAATAAGCGTTTCCGGCATCCTGGACGTTGTGCCGGAAACGCCACCACGCGCGACGCTTGGGTGGTCTTATTCCGGCCTACGCCGCTGGAGTTTTGGAATACGCCTAAGGGTCATAATACAATGATAGGGGTAGGGAAGACTATTAACCTCCCCTCCCTCCAAACCGTGCGTGCGGTTTTCCAGTCGAGAATTTCCTCATCGGGATTGACAAGCCATAGCATGAGCTTCTTTCATAGTGAAAAGCCCATACTCAGACACCCTGATATCTAAAGCAGCCATTCAGTAGCGTTAATAAAACAGTAAAATCAAACAGATACCATCATAATACATAACATCACATTAGTTGCAGGTAGCCGCCCTAATCAAATCAGGTAACGGTGGAATATTGCTTTCGCCAAGCAACCTATACTTAATATAATGCCAAAATGAAATCTTGTGCTTTAGGCAGGTCTTTTTTAAGCTGGCAAAGGTATCTCGACACTTTCGCCCAGCCTCGCTACGTGTGCTGCCGCTTATTTTTCGTTTTTTGACGTTATCCCGAATATCTCGTTCGCTCAGGTTGTTGTGGAGCGGTAAATAAGGTTTATCGAGGACGCGAAGCAATTCGTGCTGATTGTTGCCCATCCGTTTTAAGGCAAGATTCAGTGTTACATAAGCTGTTTTGGTGCTGCACATCGCCTTAAAGCAGGATTTGATGTCTTCAGCCTGACTTGCCGTTGGCTTGAGTTTGTAGGCTTTTAGATCGCGGTAAATCTGCCAGAGTTGTTCGCGCGTGTCGTTAACGGCTTTGGCAAGTTTGAATTGGGCTGAGTAATTATCAAAAAATAGTGGTATCTTGGATAAAATCGCCTTACCCAGACATAAAAATCCGATACATAGGACAGTGTAAACATTACCACACGTTAAAAAGCTGTTATTTCTCCCTAATATCCTGCACAAACTTTTGGTAGCCCATGCAAATCACTTGGTATCCTGCGCAAACTGTTTGGAAACCTGCGCAAAGCGTTTGGTAAGCGCTTACCAATGAATAAAATTTCGACTTCAACTCATTGAAAAATAAAAATAATTAGCGTTTTAAAAATACAAGGGGCATTGTATTGGGTTTTTATTGCTTGGTAACCCAATACAAGGGGCAATGTATTAGGTTTTTATTGCTTGGAAATTTAATGCAAAGGGCAATGTATTGGGTTTTATTGCCTGGTAACCTGATGCAAAGGGCAATGTATTGGGTTTTATTGCCTGGTAACCTGATAAGTAGTAACTCAAAAGTCTTTTAACAAAAAGGGCTGTTGTTCGCCATTTTTTAATATGCTTTAATAACAATATGTTACATTAAATAGTGAAAAGTGAATAAAATGGTC
>CAIMDR010000223.1 GCA_903839795.1 uncultured Methylococcaceae bacterium
ACCCTTTTAAAGGGGTCGCAATTAGTGTACAAATTCAATATTTTTATTTTTAATGGAGTAGTTAATGAAAGGTATTATTTTAGCGGGCGGTAGCGGAACCAGGCTTTATCCGATTACCAAAGGCGTCAGTAAACAGCTAACACCGATTTACGACAAGCCCATGATTTATTATCCGCTGTCGGCGTTAATGCTTTCGGGTATCACGAACATATTGATTATATCTACCCCCAAAGACTTGCCCCGCTTTGAAGAGTTGTTGGGTGATGGTTCTGATATTGGCATGTCTTTTTCTTATAAAGTGCAACCGTCGCCGGATGGTCTGGCTCAGGCTTTTATTCTGGGTGCAGATTTTATTGGTGACGATGATGTGTGTATGGTGCTAGGCGACAATATTTTTTACGGGCATGGTTTGGTCGAGATGCTGGCTCATGCGGTTTTTAATGTGACCGAGCATAAAAAAGCGACCGTATTTGGTTATCATGTTAAAGACCCTGATCAGTATGGCGTTGCCGAGTTTGATGATAAAGGCAATGTATTAAGTATTGAAGAAAAACCGCTTAAGCCCAAAAGTAATTATGCGGTCGTGGGTTTGTATTTTTACCCCAACAGCGTGGTTGAGATTGCCAAAAACATTAAACCCTCGCACCGAGGTGAGTTGGAAATTACTACCGTCAATCAAATGTACCTTGAACAAGGCAATTTAAAAGTTGAGCTGATGGGCCGTGGTTATGCCTGGCTGGATACCGGCACGCATGAATCCTTGCTGGAAGCGTCCAATTTTATTCAGACCATTGAAAAAAGACAGGGCTTAAAAGTGGCGTGTATTGAAGAAATTGCTTATGAAATGGGCTATATCTCCCAAGAACAGTTAATCCAATTAGCCCAACCGCTGTTAAAAAATCAATACGGCCAATATCTGCTACGTCGCGCAGGCGAAGGAACTGAAAGCGCATGAACTTTATAAGAACCGCCATCCCTGATGTCATTATCATTGAACCCCGCGTTTTTGGCGATGCACGCGGTTACTTTATTGAAACCTTTCGCCAGGATAAGCTGGATGAATTTCTGGGTTTTAACGTTGATTTTATTCAGGATAATGAATCAAAATCAAGTTACGGCGTATTAAGAGGTTTGCATTATCAACTGGCACCGGCCTCACAAACCAAACTGGTGCGGGTGATTAAAGGCAAAGTGCTGGATGTGGCGGTAGATATTAGAGTCGGCAGTCCGACTTTTGGCCAGCATGTCAGCGTCGAGTTGTCCGAACAAAACAATCGTCAAATGTTTGTGCCACGCGGCTTTGCGCATGGTTTTGTGGTGCTGGAAGATGACACCATTTTTGCTTATAAAGTGGATAATTATTATTCCCCCGAAAATGACCGGGGCTTGGCTTTTGATGATGCGTCTTTAGGCATTGACTGGCAGGTAGAAAAAGCACAGTTACAACTGTCGGCAAAAGATACCGTCCAACCCACGCTGGATAAGGCGGAGTTGTTTGCTAATGCGGGTAGCCTTTATGCCTAAATCCATACTGGTTACCGGCGCACAGGGACAACTGGGCAGCGAGCTTCGTCAATTAAGTGACTTGTATCCCGATTTTACCTTTACTTTTATCAGTAGAAACGAGTTGGATTTAAGTGATTCTAAGGCCATACAAAGCTGGTTTGTTGATAAAAGCTTTGATGTTATTATTAACTGTGCGGCCTACACGGCTGTTGATAAAGCGCAAACAGAGCCCGACTTGGCGAAAGCCATCAACAGCACCGCTGTCGAAACATTGGCGCGTATTGCCAAAGCCCATAACAGCGCGTTGATTCATATCTCAACCGACTATGTGTTTAACGGCAAAAACTACCAACCGTATAACGAAACAGATCTTACCGATCCGCAAGGCATTTACGGACAAACCAAGCTTGAAGGTGAACAGGCGATGCTGGCCATTAATCCGGCAAAATCCGTTATCATCCGCACGTCTTGGGTGTATTCACGATTTGGCAATAACTTTGTCAAAACCATGCTACGCTTGGGCAAAGAACGTGAAGAGTTGGGCGTTATTTATGATCAAGTCGGCTCACCCACCTCGGCACGGGATTTGGCGC
>CAIMDR010000224.1 GCA_903839795.1 uncultured Methylococcaceae bacterium
ATTTTGTTTAAAAAATGCCTTTGAGCGGGTTAATTCAAGCGGGTTATGTTTAAACCAGCACAAAGGCAGAGATTGTCTTAAAATTTCAAGTGGTAACATGGTAAGTCATGCGGGTAGGGAACTTAGGGGTCGAACTTAGGGGTCAGGTCTTGAAAAACAACATTCCCTTATTACAATTTTCACACCGCACTTTGAAGCCAGGAAACTTTATCATTACTCACATTTCTGCATCCATACAGCTTCGTGAAAACTTAGGGGTCATGAAAACTTAAGGGTCAGGTCTTTTATTATTATATTTTAATGTGATAATGAAAAGCTGCAAGGTGGATTTGCCGACAGGCAATCCACCACTACATCGACTGACTGTAATCAACGTCATGTTTTGATTAGCGGTTTGTTGTCGCGAAACCGCCTTCGCTCTAAGCTCTAAGCTCTACGATTTACTCGGTTTACATAACCGGCAACGCGCAGCTATCTATTTGTATTTTAAAAATTTAATAGTCAGCAAACAGTTACTTTTTCGTTAAATGCCTGTAATCAGAAAGTCGATCGCTGAAATAATTTCAGTCCTGATATGAGCCAGTGAACCTTCGCAATTGCTTAAGGTTCGCGTTGACACGCTTGCCATTTGATGAGTAAGTAGCACGTATTCCTTACCTTCAATTGTAATTTCCGGGCATAGATTTTTTGGGTAGGATTTTACAAGGTTGGATAACGGCGTTAGGGGAATCACTACCCTTGAGTTGAGCTTATCTAAAATAGCGTCTTGAACATCAACAATAAATGGGTAAGTGGTTTTCGTGTCTTTATCTGTGTTTGCGTAATAATCAAATTGAGTCATCAGAATACCCTGTGCTTATCCGCAAAAAGTCCGTGTATATCTGCAAGCTTATTACAGGTCTCTATTGCCTCTTTGTTTTCGGCTAACCAAAGATTTCGGCGAGCGGCTTTCAATTCATTAATCAAAGCGGCCTCAAGGGTGGCTGATAAATTTATCTTTAAAGCTTTTGCTTCGTTAAGCAAGTCGCTGTTAACACTTAAGTTTGTAGGCTTTTTGGGGGCTTTTGTATCATAAATCTGTCGCATAGGAGCATCTCTGGGACGTTATTGTGCGCATATATTATGCGCACTATCCGTACTTGTCAATCTGCTTTCAGGCATGGGGATTGCCATGTAATAAAAATAAACAGGAAGCTAGAGCTTCCTGAACCGGGTTACCAGGCCGAGAGCTTGGGAAACAGTCTAACCCAACATTTCCGCACGAATATGTTGGGTTCGTAAATCAGCAAAGTTGGCCTGTTTATTTAGCGCCCTTCTTTAATAACAATGTTGAGTCGAACAATCAAACCGCCGCTCTGCGATATAAAATACCACGCAGAGCTTGCGGTGTATGACGCTTCGCTTATACACCCTACCGCACTCAACGCCATTACACCCAAAAAGACACAAACTATTACCTTGGATTTTTCTTCGTGCCCTTCGTGTCTTCGTGGTTAACCAATAAAAACAAAAAAACTCACCTCGGCAATTCTGAAACCCCCATCAGATATTCATCCACGGCTCTGGCGGCTTGCCGACCTTCGCGTATAGCCCAGACCACCAGCGATTGTCCGCGCCTTCCGTCTCCGGCTGCGAAGACTTTATCCACATTGGTGCTGTAGTGTTTTTCGTTGGCTTTTATCTGGCCGCGCCTATCCAGTTCAACGCCCAGTTTCTGTAACAAGCCTTCATGTACCGGATGAACAAAGCCCATTGCCAGCAATACCAGATCGGCTTCCAAGGTAAAAGCGCTATCAGGTTTTTCGCTCATTTTCCACTGACCACCGTCCTGTTTCCATTCCACGGCTACGGCGTTAAGGTGGGTAATTCTACCCTCTTTGCCGGTGACGCTTGTAGTGTTGGCGCTCCAGTAGCGGTGTTTGATGCCTTCATCATGGGAGGTGGTGGTGCGCAGTTTGTTGGGCCAATTGGGCCAGGTGAGCAGTTTGTTTTCTTTTTCGGGGGGTTGCGGCAAAATTTCAAGCTGCACAACCGATACTGCGCCTTGCCGAATTGACGTGCCGATGCAGTCAGAACCGGTATCGCCGCCGCCGATAACCACGACACGCTTGCCTTTGGCAGAAATGGCGAGCTCATCAGGAATGGTATCGCCTGCATTGCGCTTGTTTTGCTGGCGTAAAAAATCCATCGCAAAATGTACGCCCTCGTAATCATTACGACCTTCGACTTCTAAATCACGCGGTTTTTCGGAACCGATGGTTAAGACCACCGCATCGTATTCGGTGAGTACTTTTTCTACAGAAATATCTTTACCGATGTTGCAGTTGGGTCTAAATCTGACGCCTTCTGCCTGCATTTGCGCGATACGTCGGTCGATATGGGTTTTTTCCATTTTAAAATCAGGAATACCATAGCGTAACAACCCGCCGATACGGTCATTTTTTTCATACAACACCACTTCATGACCGGCGCGAGCCAACTGTTGGGCACAGGCCATACCTGCCGGCCCGGAACCTATTACGGCTACGCGTTTACCGGAGCGTTGCGCGGGTATCAGGGGTTTTACCCAGCCCATTTCCCAGCCTTTGTCGATAATGGCGCGTTCTATCGATTTTATGGTCACGGGTTGATCTGTTAAATTAAGCGTACACGATGCCTCGCAGGGCGCAGGACAAATACTGCCGGTAAATTCCGGGAAATTGTTGGTGCTGTGCAAAACGGCCAGTGCTTCTTGCCAGTCGCCACGATAAACATCGTCATTCCATTCCGGAATAATATTATTGACCGGACAACCCTGATGACAAAAAGGAATGCCGCAATCCATACAGCGTGCGCCTTGCTGCGCCATTTCAGCATCGCTGGGGGCTAACGTAAACTCTCGATAATGCTTGATACGATCACTTGGCGCTTCATAGCGCCGTTCGGCTCGCGGTAGTTCTATAAACCCGGTTGGTTTGCCCATCTCAATACCTTCTACAAAAAATGTTTACACGGTTGCGGTTGCTTCGCCTACAAGGAGATGTAGGCGAGGGCGTTAGCAGGACGCGGTAGCTTCGCCTACAAGGACGTAGGCGAGGGGCGTTAGCAGGACGCGGTAGCTTGTTCTGCCTGAATTTGTTTAAGCGCGGCACGGTAATCCACCGGCATCACTTTAATAAATCGCGGCAAAAATTCATTCCAGTTTTCCAGGATATGTTGCGCCCGTTGGCTACCCGTATAGTGTTTATGATTTTGAATCAAACGCTTCAGGCGCTGGGCATCATGACGGGTCATGTCCGTCATGATATGAATTCGCCCGTGTGTTTCCATATCGCCGCCTTGGTGCGCCAAGGTTTCCAGCAGGTCATCTTCGATCGGAATCGGTTCAAGCTCAACCATGGCTAAATTACACAACTGGTCAAAATTAGTTTCTTTGTCCAGCACATAAGCCACGCCCCCCGACATACCGGCGGCAAAATTACGTCCGGTTTTACCGAGTACGACCACCACACCACCGGTCATGTATTCACAGCCATGATCACCCACGCCCTCAACAACAGCAATAGCCCCCGAATTACGGACTGCAAAACGTTCACCGGCAACGCCGTTAAAATAACATTCGCCGCTGATTGCACCATAAAGCACAGTGTTACCGACGATAATATTTTCAGCCGGATCAATAGGGCAATCTTTGGGAGGATAAATGGCGATACGACCGCCGCTCATGCCCTTCCCTACATAATCATTGCCTTCGCCTTCAAGTTCTATACTAATGCCTTGCGCCAGAAACGCACCGAAACTTTGTCCGGCCGTGCCTTTAACATGAATGGCGATAGTATCGTCCGGCAAGCCTTTATGCCCGTAACGCTTGGCGACTTGACCGGATAACATGGCACCAAAAGTACGATTGACATTATGAATCGGGGTATTGATAACAACAGCTTGCCCGTGTTCCAGTGCTGGTTGCGCCTGTGCAATCAAGACATGATCCAAGGCATGTTCCAAACCATGATCTTGCTGCTCACGATGATAAACCGCCGTGGTGTTATCCACATCGGGCCGATAGAAAATACGGCTAAAATCCAGCCCTTCCGTTTTCCAATGGGAAAGCGCACGTTGCATATCCAACTTATCCGACCGACCGACCATTTCATCAAAACTGCGAAAACCCAGCTTGGCCATCCAGCGGCGCACATCTTCGGCAATCATGAAAAAATAATTGACGACATGCTCGGGTTGTCCGGTAAAGCGTTTCCGAAGCTCGGGATCTTGCGTGGCTACGCCGACCGGACAGGTGTTTAAATGACATTTGCGCATCATCAAACACCCCGAAACAATTAAAGGCGCGGTGGCAAAACCAAACTCGTCAGCGCCCAACAAGGCACCAATAATAACATCACGACCGGTTCGCAAACCGCCATCAACCTGCACGGCAATCCGGCCGCGCAATTTGTTAAGCACCACAGTTTGATGCGTTTCAGCCAGACCAATTTCAGAGGGC
>CAIMDR010000225.1 GCA_903839795.1 uncultured Methylococcaceae bacterium
ACCATGATTTTAGTTGTAACCAAGTATATGGTATCTAACAAAATCAATCACATGTCATATTTAACTTGCCCCCATAATCCGTTACAATCAGAATTTTTGAAAGTCTATACATCTAAACACTTCAGTACTACAAAATGAATCGATTAATAATACGAAGTTGGCTTTTGCTGGCGATTGCCTTTATGTTGAATGCTTGTAGCAGTCATGCGCCTAGTGTTAAACGCGACAACACCCCTGCATACCCAATCACTACTCAACCACAAACCAGTCTACCTCAAAACAGCTATAGATCGGGGACTCGCTCCGGTGCGTTTCAAAAACCGGGTGAACTTGAACCTGCGGTAGCCTTTTGGCGTAAAACCTATGCGGTGTGGCATCGTTCTGAAGTCGCATTTCATGACGACCGTTATTTGGATGTGATCTACGAAGTCATGGTAGTGCCAGGCACTGTCGACGAAAGCCTGACCAGCGAACAAAAGCAAAGGGTCAGTCAACGCCGCGAGTTCTGGAAAGCCCAATTAGAGATTCTGGAGAGCAAAGTACGCTTCAACGCACAGTTAAATGCTAACGACCGGCAAATAATCGCTAAACTGACCAGTAACGGCAGGCAACTTAACAAAGTATTGAACGGTGCCTCTGATCGGGTACGTTCGCAACGCGGCACTCGCGAACGTTTCCAACACGGGCTTGAAATCAGTCGCCGCTACGACCGACAGTTTAGAAAAATCTTCCGCGAAGCCGGCTTGCCGGAAGATTTGGCCTACCTGCCGCATGTCGAATCCTCGTTTCAGCCCTCGGCTAAATCCTCCGCCGGTGCCATGGGCATGTGGCAATTCACCAAAGGCGCAGCGAAAACTTTCATGCCCGGCGGGCGAGTAGATCTATGCTACGATCCTTTTGCTTCCGCCCTTGGCGCGGCTCACTATCTAAGTTACGCCTACAGTAAACTGGGTGACTGGCCGGCAGCGATCACCTCTTACAACCACGGCATCGGCGGCATGAAACGGGCGCAAAATCAAGTTGGCCGCGATTTTGTCCGTATCGTAGACACCTACGACGGCCCTGCTTTCGGTTTTGCCTCCCGTAACTATTACGCCCAATTTTTGGCAGCACGCGAAATTGCCAGCAACCCGATACAATATTTACCATAAATAGTGTAATAGAAAGCAAGCTCCTTCGAGAGTGTGTTGATTTTTAGTTGGAGCTGAATAATTACAAGACAGCTTTCTTCGTGTCTTCGTGGTGAAAAAAATAGTCACTTAAATTAATTCACGGCCGGTAAAGTTTCTCAATATTGCCAGTGGACTTGCGTTTGTATCATATTGATTTGAGGCGGGTAAATGAAACGTTTGTTCCATCATAAACTGACCGGACATCGCAGCATGTGAGACTTGGTCAGAAAAGCACGCCCAAACAGAGCCGGCGGGGAATGGCACGGTTAATTGAGGGCTGTTACGCTGATAATCCAAGTCATGCTTCATTGCATCGTGCAATTGGAGCATTAAATGATCATACTCACTTCTAAATGATTTGGTAACGCCAGCAATATTTAAAGCTCTTGCCCGCCAGGCTGAGTAGGGTGCTGCTTGTGGAATAAATCGCTTAACAATCGCTTCAAAGGGTTCACCTACACGCCACACTCTTGCGACATTATCGGGATTTATATTGATAAAGACGCGTAATATGCGTTCTCCATTATTAGGTCGCGAAGGAAATGCGTCAACATGCAAGCGTTTGTCATCAGCACGCCAGGATTGATTCCGCGTTTCTATTTGCATGGGCCGAAAACTCGTGGGTGCCACGCTCAAACAGTCCTTATAGTAAGGAAAATAACTATTAACAAGGGCTTGTGTTTGGGTGCGAAAACGCTCCATCATTAAACCTAGTCCGGCTTGGACTTCTTCATTGCCAATGGCTCCTTTTAAGCTTCCTGAAGCATCCAAACTTATGTTTCGAGACTTTGGGTTACGTATTTCTGAAGTGAAAAAATCCAGTTCAAATGCTGGAACAGGAAACTCAAGGCTTGTGAAATGAAGTACCTTTCCCGCTTCTAAATCAGTAACCCATTTATCTTGTGCAATGTGGGTTGTCCATTCGGGATGGTGTACTTCAATAATTTGATTGTTCATTTCTAAACATACGGTTTGTGTTCTTGGGGCTACATTAAAATATCCAAAGGACTTGATTCTATAAGTCCACTGTAGTGATTAATGTACGTTTTAACGAGATATTGTGGCGATGTATTTTATAAAGGATAGCCAGAATACTTCAACAAAGAATAGACTAATATTAGTCATTAGTGAGTGATTTTTTGGTGATTGCTGGTTTATTTGGGGAGATCAGGAAGGAGAAGTATTTTTGTTAATTTGAAAGGTGTGGGTGGGTTTCGTGGTTGTCTTTAGGGTGAGGTTATTTGGTTCTTACTGCCCATGGCTCTGGATACCCGCATCTCTACGGGTATGACGAATTATTTAAGTACGGTGTATCTATCAGGCGTGAAGTAGGGGATGAGCTGTTTGTAAAACACCCTTACGATTCAAATCAGCAGTAACGATACTCTGGATTGAGAACGGCTTAACTTACCGAGAAACTTTCGCCGCAGCCGCAGGTGCCTTTAACATTAGGGTTGTTAAACTTAAACGCTTCGTTAATGCCTTCTTTGCGATAATCCAGTTCTATGCCATCAACAAATTCAAGATCACTTTCCGGTACGATAACTTTAACGCCGAAGCCTTCAAATACAGCGTCATTTTGATTCAGTGTGTCAGCGTAATCCAGAACATAAGCATAACCCGAGCAACCGGATTTTTTGACACCTAATTTTAAACCAAGCCCTTTGCCACGTTTTTCCAGCTGTTTTTTTATTTGACGCGCTGCACTTTCAGTTAATGAGACAGACATAACACCCTCTTTATACTTGGCAAACCAAGGTTTTTAGTTGATTAATAAATTCAAAAATTTCTGATTTAGTATTAGCCGCACCTAAGCTGATGCGGATTGCGCTTTTTGCAAGGCTACTTTCTATACCCATGGCAATCAGTACCGGACTGGGTACGCTGCCGCCACTGGCACAAGCCGAGCCACTGGAAACGGCAGTATTTTTTTTATCCAGTTTCATCAGCAGCATTTCGCCATCAATTCCAGGGATGCCAAACTGGACAGTATTGGGTAAGCGGTCGGCTTGTTGGGCAAAAATCGTTAAGCCGGGAATAGTGCTTAAACCGGCTTCCAGAAGCTCTCTTAACGCCAGCAAATGTTCATGGCGCTGGGATAGTTCGTTTTTTGCAAGTTCGGCCGCTTTTCCAAAGCCAACGATGGCGGCGACATTTTCAGTCCCGGCTCTTAGTCCTTGCTCTTGTCCACCGCCAAGAAAGAGGGTGTTTATCGCCAAGCCTTTTTCAAAAATCAGTGCGCCACAGCCTTTAGGGCCATAGATTTTATGACTGGATAGAGACATCAGATGAACGCCCAACTGACTAAATGAAACGGGTATTTTACCAACCGCCTGAACAGCATCAGTATGAACCGTAATAGCGTTGGCTCGTAACGTTTTGGCGTAGGGTGCCAAATCCTGAACCACTCCGGTTTCATTGTTTGCCAGCATAATAGAAACCAGATCAGGCTGGTTTTTAATCAGCTCGTCAATAACCGCTTGGGTGACGAATCCGTTGGTATCCACCTTGGCGGTATTTAAGGTGGCTCCAAGACTTTTTAAACGCCGGGCGGGTTCTGTAATGGAGGGGTGTTCAATAGCCGAAATAGCGAGCTTGCCTTGGTGGGGCAGCATTGCCAAGGCCACGGCATTGGACTCGGTGCCACCGTTGGTAAAAACAATTTGCGAGGCTGGGGCATCAACCAGCGCCGCAATTTGCTCACGGGCACCATCAATAGCACTACGAGCGATTCTGCCGTGACGATATAAACTGGACGGGTTACCGTAGAACGATTTCAGGTACGGTAACATGGCTTCCAGCACCCGCTCATCGACGGGTGTTGTTGCATTGTGATCAAAGTATATCATTCAAATTAGACATCAATTCCGGATGGCGATGTATTTCAATAACTTGCTGACTGTCTTGGTCTTGTCTTTTGGCAACTTCCTGAATACGATGTTTTTCAAGTAGTTGAGCCAGGGTGATGCCTTTTAAATAATCCCTGATTTGGTCACTCAAGCCCATCCAAAGGTCGTGAGTCAAGCACGCTTTTTCATTTTGGCAATTGGCTTCACCACCACACTTGGTAGCGTCAATCGGCTCATCAACAGCCGCAATAATGTCAGCGATATTGATTTCATCCGGGCTGCCAGCCAGAGAATAGCCGCCACCGGGTCCACGAATGCCTTTTACCATATTGGCACGACGCAAGCGTGCAAATAATTGTTCCAGATAAGACAGTGAAATAGTTTGACGCGCAGCAATATCAGTTAATGTCACCGGTTTAAGTTGGCTGTGAAAAGCCAAGTCAAGCATTGCCGTTACAGCATAACGGCCTTTAGTAGTTAAGCGCACAATAGAATCCCTAAGAAAAATAAGTATATTACCATAACTATACTTAACCCACCAAAATAGTCAACTATTATCCTGTTCAATAGTTAAGGTATTTGGGGGCCATAGGGCTCTGAATTAATTAAGTGCGTAGGGCGTGCCGCGCACGGCAAGCCCTACAGAAAATAATGTCGCTTAATCAACCTCTCCCGTAAAGCAAGGGAGTCTGGTGTTAAAGTCATTACCTGCGCATGATTAAAGATTATTCATTTTCTTTGATGATCTTGAGACATCCTTAAAATACCCCTGAGTATGTCCAGTTCTTTAATATCCAGTTGTACGCGATTATAAATTCGCCTCAAGCGGCGCATGATTGATTTTGATTTATCAGGATGCATAAAGCCAATATCTGTTAATGCCTCGTATAAATGCGTGTAAAAAGATTCCATTTGCACGGCGGTGGCTTTGGGTATTTTGCCTCTGTCGCCAATAACGATGGCTTCTTGCTGTCCTGCGGCGACAAATAACTCATAACAGACGACTTGCACGGCGGCCGCTATGTTTAAAGA
>CAIMDR010000226.1 GCA_903839795.1 uncultured Methylococcaceae bacterium
GGGAGTTTTTTAAGCAGTAATTGGGTGAGCGCATTTTTCCTGCCCGCCGGCATAGTGCTGGTTTCTTGTTTTTTTCGTCAGCATGACGAAGCGCGATTGTTAAAAAATACCCAATACCTGGTATGGACGATGCAAACCATTCTTTTGCTTGGTTTCTTTATCGGTACGGTGCTGTACCCGGCAATGGCGGGACGTAATGTTAAATCCAACTTCCCTGGAAAATTGCTGGCAGAGCGCGTGACAGAGATTTGGAGCGAACATCAGCAACAGCCGTTAACCATTGTGATTGCGAATACTTGGTTAGGCGGTAATATTATGTTGCATATTCGTCCCGAACCCACTTTATTAATCGATAATAATACGATCATATCACCTTGGGTTAGTCGTCAAGATGTGGCGAGTTGTGGTGCCATGGTGTTAACTACGGCAGCAGAAAAGACTTCGCCCAAATATTCGGCTTTATTTAGTTCGGACTTATTAACAGGCACGTTTTCTCTGCCGTGGGGTCATGCACCACAGGGAACCGTTGAGGAGTATACCTGGGCAATTCTTGCACCCGAGCCAAATCAGCCGGCTTGTAAATTGATGCCAGGTTAACTATTTTGTTTTGCGTTGGTGGAGATTATTTGATACTGGCTGAAGCGGTTTGCTCATCGGTAAATGGTTTGTGCAACTAAAAAACTGCAATAGTTAACAGGTCACGTATAATCGGTTTTTTTTAACCACTCAAAAACAAGTCGTTATTATGACCAAAACCTCACCAAGCTTTTTAGATAAGGAATGCACCGTTGCCAAACAGGGTTTTAATCGCTGGCTAGTGCCGCCAGCTGCCTTGTCAATTCATTTGTGTATTGGTATGGCTTATGGCTTCTCGGTTTTTTGGTTGCCGCTCTCCAAAGCGGTGGGTATCAAGGAGAGTATTTTTTGTGATCATGAGGTCGGTTTTTTTCAGGAACTGTTTGTTACCGGTTGCGATTGGAAAATTTCAACGCTGGGTTGGATGTACACCTTGTTTTTTGTATTCTTAGGCTCATCTGCGGCGCTGTGGGGCGGTTGGCTGGAACATGTCGGACCTCGCAAAGCGGCGGTAATCAGTGCCTTGTGTTGGTGTGGCGGTATGTTGCTTTCGGCGCTGGGCATTTATGTGCATCAGTTCTGGATAATGCTGCTGGGTTCCGGCGTGATTGGTGGTATCGGTTTGGGGTTGGGTTATATTTCTCCGGTATCTACGCTGATTAAATGGTTTCCGGATCGCCGAGGCATGGCGACCGGCATGGCTATCATGGGCTTTGGCGGTGGCGCCATGATTGGTTCACCATTGGCGACAGCATTAATGAAGTATTTTGCAACGCCCACCGATGTCGGTGTTATGCAAACCTTTATCGCAATGGCGGGTATTTACTTTATCTTTATGATGTCGGGTGCCTTGAGTTATCGCATTCCCGCTACAGGCTGGAAACCTCTGGGCTGGATACCACCCGTCGCTAAAAATAGTAATGGCATGATTACGCCGCACCATGTGCATGTAAAAAATGTCTTCAAGATTAAGCAGTTTTGGTTGCTGTGGGGTGCCTTGTGCATGAACGTGAGTGCCGGTATCGGCATCATCGGTATGTCATCGCCCATGTTGCAAGAGGTTTTTGGTGGGCAGTTGATTGGCGTTGCCAAAACGTATGGTGAACTGGATAAACCTCAACTTGCGGCCATTGCTGCCATTGCTGCGGGTTTTACTGCACTGTTAAGTTTGTTTAATATCGGTGGCCGGTTTTTTTGGGCGAGTTTATCGGATTTGTTTGGTCGTAAAACGACCTTTATTATTTTTTTCGTGCTGGGTGGTTTGCTGTACATTAGCATTCCCGGTAGTGCTGAGGCTGGTAACAAGCTGCTTTTTGTCGCGGCCTTTTGTGTGATTTTAAGCATGTATGGCGGTGGGTTTTCAACCGCTCCCGCTTATCTCGCGGATTTGTTTGGCACCCAAATGGTGGGCGCTATTCATGGTCGATTACTGACCGCTTGGGCAACGGCCGGTATTTTAGGGCCGGTAATTGTTAATTATATGCGAGATTATCAATTAAGTTTGGGCTTGCCTCGCGAGCAGGTTTACAACCAAACCATGATGATTCTGGCGGGACTATTGATGATTGGCTTGCTGTGCAATGTGTTGATTCGTCCTATAGCCGATAAGTGGTTTATGACGGCCGAAGAATTGGCGACAGAAAAGCGTCATGCCCGTGAAGTAATCGCTGAGGATGAAGTACATTCTGTTGATGAAAAAGGACAGGGCAGGGCGGTCGACAAACCCACACATCCGGCAAGAGTTTGGTTAGCGTGGGCAATGGTTATTTTGCCTTTGTCGTGGGGGATTTACAAAACCCTGATTAATGCCGCCAAGTTTTTTAGCTAAGGTCGAATTTTCTCATCACTATAAAGACACGAAGACCATGAGGTTTTTAGCGGATAGTTAAGTGGCATATCTATGTGCAAGATTTGAGTGAGCAACCCCTTGAAGCGGCAAAACAGACTGAAATCACTGGCAACAAAATCCAGACTACTCTCAATCAGCCCTATCAGCTTGCTACGCACAATTACATCAGTACGCCCAGTATCGGAGCCACTTTGTTCAGCGGTCAAGAAAGAACGGTAGACGAATTGCTCAAAAATGCTGATATTGCGATGTATCAGGCCAAAACATCAGGCCGCAATGCTCTTCGATTCTTCGATTCTTCGATCCACAGATGCAGAATGCCATCACTGCCCGATTTTCACTGGAAGGTGAGCTTCGTAAAGCGGTTTCGAGTCAGCAATTTGAACTGTATTATCAGCTTCAGGTTGATAGCGCTCATCACGCATCGGGTGTGGAGGCATTGATCCGCTGGCGACATCCTGAGCGTGGCTTGCTGTCTCCAGCAGAATTTCTTCCACTGGCAGAAGAAACCGGTCTGATTCTGCCCATTGGACAATGGATGATCCTAAGAACCTCATTTAGCCACAGATTTACACAGATA
>CAIMDR010000227.1 GCA_903839795.1 uncultured Methylococcaceae bacterium
AGTAAGTATTCACCTCCCCCTTTGAAAAAGGGGGACTGAGGGGGATTTATCTAATAAAATCTCCCCTAACCCCTCTTTGTCAAAGAGGGGGACTGAATAATTACAAATCTTACCGTCCTTTACATCTATAATTCAGCTCACTACCGAAACTGAAAAATTTTAAATATAGTGTTTGTAAGTCATCTTGTAATGGTGCTATTAATATAACAAAACCGATTGATGTTTTACTAGAATCCTTGTTCCCGCTATGAAAAAAGTGAGTTAAACAATGACCATTCTTCAAAATTTGATACGTCATACACGCCTGCTGGAAATCGTTGGTGATTTGATACGCGTTAGCGCACAAGGAGTGGCTTTGGGCGATCTCGCCATGGTTGAAAACATCGACGGTGAAAAGTCTCTGGCCAAGGTTGTGGATATTGATCGGGACATCGTTAGCCTGCAAGTGTTCGCGGGTGGCAAAGGTTTGTCCACGGATGCCAAGGTAAACTTCTTGGGACATCCTCTTGACGTTGTTTACTCCGATAATATTCTCGGCAGAATCTTTCGGGGCTCTGGCGACCCGATTGATGGCGGGCCCGAATTACCGGTTGACCCACGTATTCCAGTGAATGGCCCTACCGTTAATCCCGTTATGCGGGTGATGCCTTCGCGGATGATTGAAACCAAAGTCCCCATGATTGATCTGTTCAATTGTCTGGTGGAAAGCCAAAAAATCCCCATCTTTTCCGTTGCCGGTGAACCCTATAACGAACTGTTGGCGCGTATCGGTTTTCAGGCCAACGCGGATATAGTGGTGTTTGGCGGTATGGGTTTGATTTTTGATGACTACCATTTCTTTCGCACCGCCTTTGAAGATCACGGTATTTTTCATCGTACCGTGATGTTTGTCAATCAGGCCTCTGATCCTTTGGTTGAACGGTTGTTGGTTGCTGATATGGCTTTGGCCGTCGCCGAAAAAATGGCGGTTGAGGGTAAAAAGCGGGTGCTGGTATTACTAACCGATATGACCGCCTACGCCGATGCCATGAAAGAACTGGGCGTCGCACAAGAACTCATTCCAGCCGTGCGTGGTTATATGGGTGACCTGTACACGCAACTTGCCACGCGCTATGAAAAAGCCTGTGATTTTAAAGGCGCAGGTTCAGTCACCATACTCAGTGTAACGACCATGCCCGGTAATGATGTCACCCATCCGGTACCGGATAACACGGGCTATATTACTGAGGGTCAGTTCTATTTGCATGATGGTTTCATCGATCCGTTTGGCTCGCTCTCAAGATTAAAACAACATGTTGTGGGCGTGGCGACTCGCGAAGATCACAGTCAGATTATGAACACCATGATCCGTTTTTATTCGGGTGCGGTAGAAGCGCAAAAAAAGCAGGCGATGGCTTTTGATCTTTCCGCGTTTGATGAAAAACTGCTTAAATTTGGTCGTTTGTTCCGTGAGCGCTTTATGGATATCCGCGCTTCACTGCCGGTTATTGAGGCGCTGGATCTTTGTTGGTTAACGCTTTCCGAATGTTTCGATCCCAAAGAACTGCTGATGAAGCAAAACCTGATTGACAAATACTTCCCCAAACCTGTCCTGAGCGGAGCCGAAGGGGCTGCTCCGGATGTTGCCGAAGCACAAGAAGTCGTGGATAACGTTGCGTAAACCGTCATGGCCAAGCTTAAACTTAGCAAACATGCATTACACGAACAGCAAGAACAGCTAAAACTGTATCAACGGCTGTTGCCCTCGCTTGATCTAAAGCGCCGGCAGTTGACCTTGGAAGTACAGAAAGCGAAAGAAGACTATGCCACTGCCCAAGCAGCCGTTGATGCGTTGGAAACCCAAATTGGCGAAGAACTGCCGATGCTGGCCGATGAAGAATTTCGTCTTGGCGGCTTGGTACACTTTAAAAGTTATAAAGTCAGCGAACAAAATGTAGTCGGTGTAAAACTCCCTTTTTTGGACAGCATTGACTGTGCCGTTGCCGACTATTCGCGACTGTCTACACCGCCTTGGGTTGATACCTTGGTACAACGTTTGAAAGATGCGGCAGAACAGCGGATGCGAGCGGAAATCTCCGGGGAGCGGTTGCGTATTTTATCGAATGCAGTGCGACGTATCACACAACGGGTCAACCTGTTTGACAAAATACTGATCCCTACCGCTAAACAGAATATTCAAAAAATACGCATTTTTTTGGGAGATGCCGAACGCGCCAGCGTGATAACTTCCAAACTTGCCAAGAAAAAACAACAGCAACAACGTGCAGCAGAAGCCGCATCAGAGGCAGCATTATGAGTATTGTTACGATGCACAAGGTGACTTTTGTTGGGATGACTGCCGACCGGGATCTTTTATTAACCGACCTTCAGAAAATGGGTTGTGTACAGATTATTCCACTCGCCTCAGGAAGCGCGGCACCTGCCAAAACTGCGCCCACCGCCGGAGCACACGAAGCGTTAAAGTTTCTGCACAATTATCCGTGGCGAAGACGGCAAATTTTAGATCCCGAGCATTTTGATGCCGTTGACGTTCAGCGGCAGACTTTGGAAACAAGAAACAACTTACATAATCTAAAGGATGAGCGTGACTTTTTAATCAAGCGCATTCAGGATATGCGTCCGTGGGGTGATTTTGTTTTGCCCTCATTGACGGATATGGGCAACCTTCGGGTTTGGTTTTATGTGGTTCCCCATAAGATGTTGCCAAAAATTCAGGCATTGGCTCTCGTTTGGGACATTATCAAGCACGATAACCGGTTTTGTTATGTGGTCGTTGTCAGTAAAGACGAGCCTTTGGAAATGCCGGTTCCTCGCGTTCATCTGGGTTACAAATCGCGCCATGAACTGGAAGCGCGACTCGATGAAGTTGAGTTGGCCATTGAAGATGCCCAAGCAGAACGCGCTTATTTAACCCGCTGGCATGATTTGTTAAGCTGTAATCTTAATCAGCTTGAAGATCTCGCCGTTTGTCAGAGTGCGGCGGCGCAAATTTATAGTAACGATTCAGCGTTTGCCTTGCAAGGTTGG
>CAIMDR010000228.1 GCA_903839795.1 uncultured Methylococcaceae bacterium
ACGCGTTATTTATCTCATTAAATCCGTGTTTATCTGTGGCTCAAATACGTTTTTAGGTTAATTTAAAAAAAGCAAGTAAAAATAGTGGATTAAAAGTTGGTTTTTATATTTATTGTAATTTATTGTAATTTATTGTAATTTATTGTGGTTTATTGTGGTTTTATAATTAAAAAAATTGAAGCTAAGTCAAATTTTCGAAATCGCTAAAAAGTAATTGTGGTCAACATTTAAGCGCCTCAGTAATTGTTATTCCAGTGCGTCAATCAGCACTCTCTTTCTTAATTCCTTAATTCTAATTCAATTCACGGCAGGTAACGAATGAAAACAAAATATTTGGTAACATTGGCCTTGGGCGTTAGTCTTAGTACAGGTGCGCAAGCAGCACTCTTCGATCGGAGTGTAGGTTCGGATCGTATGGTTTACGACTCAACCCTGAATATCACTTGGGCAGCAGATGCTAGCTTGGCTCAAAATAGTCCTTTAAGTGTGGATGGTAAAATGACTTGGGATGGCGCGGTAGCTTGGGCTGATAGTTTAGTCTTTGGCGGTCACAGTGACTGGCGCTTGCCCACCTTGTCCTTGGGGGCGGAAAATCCAGCCGATAACGAGATGGGCCATCTGCTTAATGTAGACTTGGCGGGAGCGACTAATCCATTTATTAATATCCAAGATTTGAATTATTGGTCAGGCACTCAGAACTCTTCTACTGATGCGTTAAGTTTTATTTTCAAAGATGGTATTCAGTCCATCAGTGCCAAGACATCCAGGTTTTACACGTGGGCTGTTCATAGCGGCGATGTTAAGAATTCGCCTGTACCGATCAGCGGCGGTGGCGGCAGTGGCGGCAGCGGCGGTGGCAGTGGCAGTGGCAGTGGCAGTGGCAGCGGCAGCATCAGCGGCGGTGGCGGCAGCAGCGGCGGTGGCGGTGGCAGTGGCAGCGGCGGCAGCATCAGCGGCGGTACGCATGCACCTGTACCTGTACCTGCGGCTATCTGGTTATTTGGTAGCGGTTTGATTGCCTTGTTGGGCGTTAAGCGGCTTGGCAACATCGGGTAATTTGATTATTCGCAGGTGTTCCGCCAAGGACTCCCTTTGACCTAAGGGGCGAAAATGCCCCTTACGATTTTAACAATTCACCTTAATCGGTCAATCGATAGACTGCTGTTACCGCTAAGCGTTAGCCATTAAACAGCAATCTACAGCCCGACATCACCGATGTTTTTTCATGCTTTTTGTGCATGCACTTTTTTTAGCTTGAGACCCTGAACGGGAAATTAGATTAACCCGTTCCTAATTTATCTTACGTTGTTAAAGTGGCAGTTTATCAGATACTGCTGATGGTTTTGAGTCCGCTTTAACAGCTTTGGTGGGGGCATCACTCATGCCATCATAGCCAAACAGCCCCGTAATTTTTTCCCATAAGGTTTTGTCAAGATCACGCTTGGGTACATCGACGGTTGTTTCGATGGATGGTTTAATCGCAGGCGTGGCTCCCGGTCTTAAATCCCCCTGAATGCTGACTATTTGATCATTTTCAAAAAATAATGAAACTTGTTTTTGAACCCTGTCTTCACCGCCAGGTTGATTTGAATACAGATAATCCCAGCGATTTTTATGGAAAACATCATCCAGCATAGGTGAGCCCATAATATAAACTACCTGGCGCTTATTCATCGCGGGTCGGAGTTGGTCAATCATGGCTTGATCGATAATATTGCCTTGTTGAATTTCCAGCGTATAAACACCGGGTAAATGGTTAAGGATGGTTGAACAAGAGACGAGTGTGAGGCTTGCCAATAAACTTAAATAATAAAGCGACTTTCTCATTTGAGGCTGCGGAAGTGGTAAAATATTAAATCATACAGGATGTTAAATATTTATCCTATAAAACTGTCATGCTCTTACTCTCTAAAAAGGCTACAATGCGCACTATTTTGTACTTAACTGCCTGCTCGGTCTTTTAACTGGAGATTAATGTTGGAAACACATGATTTAAGGAATGCGGGTCTGAAGGTTACTTTACCTCGGGTCAAGATTCTACAAATTTTAGAAAAACAGACTAATGAGCATCATTTAACCGCTGAAAAAGTGTATAAAATTCTGCTGAGTGAAGATGAAGAAATCGGCTTGGCGACTGTTTATCGCGTTCTAACCCAGTTTGAAGCAGCAGGACTGGTGACTCGGCATCAGTTTGAGGGGGGTAATTCAATCTTTGAATTGGCGAAGGGTGATCACCATGACCACATTCTTTGTATGAAATGCGGCAAAGTAGATGAGTTTACTGATGAACTTATCGAAGCACGGCAAAAAGAAATTGCCAAAAAACTGGGTTATGAGCTCACTGATCATGGCCTTTATTTATATGGATTTTGCCCTCAGTGCAAGAACTCCTGATTTTTTCTCTAACTAGTAAACTCCATGTTTAAACCTCTTATTTTTTATATTGGCTTGCGCTACACGCGGGCTAAACGTCGAACCCAGTTTATTTCTTTCATTACCTTAACTTCAGTTATGGGTATTGCCTTGGGCGTTACCGCGCTGATTACGGTTTTGTCAGTAATGAATGGTTTTGAAGCCGAATTACGCGAGCGGATTCTGGGAATGACATCTCATGCTACGGTCACCGGGCGCTACGGGCAGTTGGATAACTGGCGTGAACTGGATCAGAAATTAAAAGACACTCCGCATGTACAAGGAGCAGCGCCTTTTATCAGTGGGCAGGTGATGATTAATGCCGACCGACGTGTCAGCGGAACTATGCTGAACGGGATACTGCCGGACTATGAGGCCAGAGTTTCAGAAGTGGCCGATAAGATGAAAGCAGGTAAGCTTGCTGATCTGGTTACCGGTCAATATGGCATTGTTTTAGGTGTGGAGTTGGCCAATTATTTGGGCGTGACGATGGGAGACAAAATCACTGTCATCAGTCCGCAAATTAATTCTACACCGGCGGGTATTGTACCCAGAATGCGGCGCTTTACGGTGGTAGGTATTTTTCAGGTCGGTATGTATGAGTATGATCGTAACATGGCGCTGATTAATATTGAGGATGCAGCCAAGTTATTTCGTTTGGAGGGTGCGGTATCAGGTTTGCGCATCAAACTGGATGATTTGTTTAACGCCCCGCAAATTACCCATGCCTTGGCAAAGGCGCTGGATAATGAATATCAGGTAAGTGACTGGACGCTGGCGCATAGTAATTTCTTTAGGGCTATTCAAACTGAAAAGCGGGTGATGTTTATTATTTTGTTGTTGATAGTGGCGGTAGCAGCTTTTAATATTGTTTCCACATTGGTGATGGTAGTTACTGATAAACGTGGCGATATTGCCATTCTAAAAACCCAGGGCCTGACTTCGGGCTCAGTGATGGGGATTTTTATGGTGTTAGGCTCCATTATCGGGATTGTCGGCACAGCCTTGGGTACATTAGGCGGCATAGTACTGGCGTTAAATGTTGAAACTATTGTGCCGGCCATTGAAAAATTATTTCAGGTTCAGTTTATGGCGGCTGATGTTTATTACATCAGTGAGCTACCTTCCAAGCTGGTTTGGTCGGATGTTTACGCGATAGCCGGTATGGCCTTTTTTCTGTCCTTATTGGCGACGATTTATCCTGCCTGGCAGGCCTCCAGAATAAACCCGGCGGAAGTTCTTAGATATGAATAAAACCAGTATTTTGCATTGTCACCAACTGACCAAACGTTATGACCAAGGAGGCTTAAATGTTGAGGTCTTGAGAGGCGTTGATTTAAATATTAGCAAAGGCGAACGTGTTGCTATTATGGGCGCCTCAGGTTCCGGTAAAAGTACCTTGCTGCATCTTTTAGGCGGTCTGGAAAAAGCCAGTGGCGGCGAGGTTGTATTGGATGGCGTTAATATTAATCAAGTTAGCGCTGCCAAGTTGGCTAAATTAAGAAACAAATCGTTAGGTTTTATTTATCAATCGCATCATCTGTTAGGTGAGTTTACCGTTCTTGAAAATGTGGCGATGCCCTTGTTGATAGGCGGTGAGTCAGTTAAGCAGGCGCGTGTTCGTGCCAGTGAGTTATTGCAGCGCGTAGGTTTGGGTCATCGTATTGAACATAAACCGGGTGAATTATCCGGTGGCGAAAGACAGCGTGCGGCCGTAGCGAGGGCGTTAATTAACAAGCCGAGTTTAATCTTGGCTGATGAACCTACCGGTAATCTTGACAGTAAAACGGCTGATCAGGTTTACCAGTTAATGTTGGAGTTAAATCAGGAGCTTAATGTCAGCTTTTTGGTGGTGACTCATGATCATGAGCTGGCTGCGCGTATGGGCAAGGTTTTGCACATGGAAGACGGGTTGATTGTTGGCTAATTTTATTCACGACGAAGGACACGAAGAAAAACTTGGTCTTTCTTCGTGTCCTTCGTGTCTTCGTGGTGAAAATTTTTTAAGATTTTTTTTGTGGATTTACTTGGAAGTTACGGTTTATGGTAACTAACGGCTTTGAATGGATTCTTTCTGGAAGACGGATGTTTGCGTGTGTGCTTTCTGGTGGCCCATTTTTTGGCAACATGAAAATGCCAGAAATAGTTAATTCCAAAATAGCCTACGGTTGAGCAAATCACACCGATAAGCAAACAGCCGGTCAGAAACGGAAACAAAATATCGCCGGATAATACCGCATCCAGTGAAAAAGATGCCGATGGTAGATTCAGCACCGTAAGTCCAACCAGATAAGCAAAATAAAAGAGTGGCGGCATAGTGACAGGGTTGGTTATCCAAACCAGTGCTATGGAAACTGGTAAATTTCCACGAAAATAAAATGCACCTAGTGCGGCAAGCGCCATTTGTCCCGGGGTTGGAATCCAGGCGCAAAAAAGACCCACGGCAAAAGCCATAGACACAGAGCGTCTATTCAAATGCCAGAGATTGGGGTCATGCAATTTATCACCCAGAAACTGAAGATTTTTGTGCTGTTTAATGATGTCATGGTCAGGTATAAACTTATGTAACAGGTTTTGTAACAGTTTTTTGGCCATCGTTTTTTTAAAGTCAAAGTTGTTTACGAACTAGTTTATCAGGTTTTTGTCAGCCTCAAAAACGCCAAGGAGTTAAATGATTGTTTCTGCCCTGTCATTTCTGTCCGGACTTTTAGTCGTCCAGCAGTTTTCGGCATTGCCGGGAAGTCAGTGGCTAATAGTCGTCACCGTTTCTGCCGGCATTATGGCATGGTTACGGTATTGGCGGTGGCTGTTTTTTGTAACGGGTGTATTGTGGGCCATCGTGTTTGCCATGGTCAGATTATCCGACCGTTTGCCAGAATCTCTGGAGGGCATTAATATTCCCGTTAAAGGGCTTATTGTCGATTTGCCGGAGCAGGACGAAAGACAAACACGCTTTGATTTTATCGTCACTGAGTCAGCTCAAAAGCTGCCTTCCAAATTAAGATTAAGCTGGTATTATCCTGATCAAGAAATCAAGGCGGGACAATACTGGTCTTTTACGGTTAAGCTAAAACGTCCTCATGGCAGCTTAAATCCTGGCGGTTTTGATTATGAACGCTGGTTATTTACCCAAGGCGTTGGCGCAGCCGGCTATGTGCGCCCCGATTCAAAACCGGTTTTACTGGGACGTGATTCGGCCTGGACTAATATTTCCGTTTGGCGACAACGTATCACCGATCGCCTGTCATTTTTATTGAGCGACAGTCCCAATCTCGGACTGATTAAAGCATTGACGATTGGTGATGGTAACGGTATCACGCAAAAGCAGTGGGACGTTTTTCGCAAAACCGGAACAACGCATCTGGTGGTTATTTCCGGTTCACATGTGGGGTTGATTGCTGGCTTGGCTTATTTTTTGGCGCTTAAAGTATGGGCCTGGACTGGATTATTAAGGTGGTCGCCGCAACGGGTCGCCGCAGTTGCCGCGATGTTGGTTGCCGTTTTTTACGCGGGCTTGGCGGGATTTTCAGTGCCTGCGCAACGGGCAGTGATCATGCTGACGGTCGTTATGCTAGCCATTATTCTTCAACGAAATACCCGCCCCTTTAACACGCTGGCCATTGCCTTGTTTGCGGTGTTGGCATTTGATCCTTTGGCGGTATTGGCAGTCGGCTTTTGGCTATCCTTTCTTGCGGTAAGCCTGATTATTTATGTGGTGGCCGGACGCTTGAGTAAATCCGGTTATATGCTTGAGGGCATAAAAATAAATTGGGCCACCTCGGTGGGCTTGTCACCGTTGTTACTGTTCTTTTTCCAACAGGTTTCCCTGATTTCACCGCTGGCTAATTTTATTGCTGTTCCCGTTATCAGTTTGTTGGCAGTACCCTTGTCGTTGTTGGCAGTCGTGGTGATGTTTAGTTTTCCGCTATTGGCGAGCAAGTTGTTTATGATCGTTGATATTGTATTGCAAGGCTTATGGTGGCTGTTAGTTCGTCTTGCAGAACTGCCGATGGCAACCATTAGCCATGCGCAGCCTTCAGTCTGGGCTTTAATGTTCGCCCTACCGGGTGTTTTATTATTGCTTGCACCGCGTGGTATGCCGGCACGATGGTTAAGTTTGCTCATGTTTTTACCGTTGGTTTTTACGCCGGACAATAAACCTAAAGCAGGCAGCTTTAACATGACCTTGTTGGATGTCGGACAAGGCTTGTCGGTCGTTGTGCAAACTGAAAATCATTGGCTGGTTTACGATACCGGTGCCAAATTTTCAGCCGAAAGTGATATGGGACGGAGCGTCGTCTTGCCTTTTTTAAGGCGGCAAGGTGCAGATAAAATAGACCGTTTAATCATTAGTCACGGTGATAATGATCATATTGGCGGTGCGCTATCGTTAATGCAGGGTATGCCGACAGAGCAGGTACTCACCAGTGTTCCTCAACAGTTAAGTGATTATTCACCGCTGATGTGCGAGGCTGGACAATCTTGGACGTGGGACAATGTCACGTTTACTTTATTATCACCGCAGCACCCGTTTGTTTCAGATAACGATAATTCCTGTGTACTAAAAGTTGAATCTGAACAAGGTGCCGTATTGTTGACCAGTGACATAGAGGCGGCGGCAGAATCGTGGCTGGTTGAGACTTATGGCAACCAATTAAAAGCCAAGGTATTAATCTCTCCCCATCACGGCAGTAAAACCTCATCCACTTTTGAGTTTCTGCAAGCGGTTCAACCTGTCTATGTGTTAATTCCAGCCGGCTATCGTAATCAATTTGGACATCCTCATCAGGAAATTTTGGATCGTTATGAGAAAATAAAAGCGCAATGGTTAAATACCGCAGACAGCGGAGCGATTTCACTTGGCGTAAAGGATGACTTATGGCAAGTGCAGTCACTGCGTGATACAGAAAGTAAATATTGGAATATTAAATAAGTGGTAAAATCTACCATACCACATCGCCAGGCAAATCGGCAAAAAGCTTAAATGCTTTCACCACGAAGACACGAAGACACGAAGAAAGAAAGTGTCGCGTCCTATAGTTATTAATATTTATAGATTAAAATATCAATAAATTAGATAAACAATAGAAGTGACTATGAAACAAAAGTAATTATTCAGTCCCCCTCTTTAACAAAGAGGGGTTAGGGGAGATTTTATTAGATAAATCCCCCTCAATCCCCCTTTTTCAAAGGGGGAGGTGAATACTTACATTTGCTCCACTGTAAAGGGTAAACGGGGCTGCTTATTAAAGGACATGGCGCTTATTTGTCCCCGTTGTTGTGCCGAAATCCGCAATTCGGAATGTGAGGGTTGTTCATATTACAAAGACTCACAGAAGTTTGCCATTGAAAAAGCCAATAAATCACCTCACCATTTTACCCTTCGCATAGCGCCAGAGATTGATAATCAAATTGATCGTGCTTTAAGAATGGCTGAAGCCGGTAATGTTGAAAAGGGCGAGTCGCTTATACGGTCATTAATGAAAGAAAATGCCGATTTATACACCATTCATTTTGCTATGGGAACCATTTATAGCTTTAAAGAGCAATATGATGAGGCAATGGTATGTTTCGATAAATCGATAGCAATATATCCCTATTTTGTTGACTGTTGGTTTAATAGGGCGCTTGTTGCAAAGAAAAAAATGGATGTTATAGAAATAGTTTTTTCGCTACGTAAGGTCATCGAATTTGCTCAAACCGATGATGACGAAGTTGTTTTGATGGCAAAACAACTTTTAAATGATTTAGAGCAGTTAGCTTATAAAGAAGAAGGTCTTGAATTAGATAAATACATTGAAGGTCTTAGGAAATTTAATGCCGCTTTTGAGTTAATGCAGAGTAAACAATGGGAAAAAGCGATTATCGGCTATAAAGAAGTCATCAAAATCAACCCTACAGCACCACAAGCTTTTGGCAATATGGCACTTTGTTATGCGCATTTAAACGAAGATAAAAAGGCGATAGCCGCTTTCGACAAAGCAATAGCCTTAGATCCTAACTATGAACCGGCCATTATTAATAAAGAAATAGTTAAGCAAACTATAGCCAGGGGTTTAAGTTTTTCAGATCTGCAATCTGAAGTAAAAGTCATTGAATACATGATTATTTGAATGGCAAGCTAAACAAGTAGTCTGAAGGGTCAGCTTCAATTAGAAGTTAACATTACTAAATGTCTGTAAGAGGCCGACTGTTCACGCAAGCATTTTCGGATAGCTGTTGTTGATTTTGATTTGATAATGGGCTACCTACTTAAGGCGGGACAAGAAATTTTAGTTAACACCGTCATACCGGCAAGGATGCCGGTATCAAGTGCCATGAAGGGTAACTTTCCGATAACGTTGGCGCATGATTTAGGGGCTATGCCAAACTACAGTTTCACATCCGCGTGACTGGATTCCGACATCCCTGCCGGAATGACGGACTTTTTGACATTTAGCGAATCATTTTGTTGCTCAATGTCCCGTCTTAAGTAGGTAGCCCGATAATGCCGGGCAGCTCACGGCCATGAGCTGCCGGTCGCGACTGGCAGCTTTGTGGTGATGATATTGCAGAGCGAGGTTGGGCAAGGTGCCAACAGACAGAAAAACGTAAGGTGGGCAAGGCTCTTTATGACTGCCAGTTGTCTAAAAAAACGTATCGCAATTCGTGATTTTAAATTTAAGTACCAGGTTGTTGTGCCATAAATCAATATTTGTGGACATATACCCATTTTTCACCTATTGTAATTACATTAGTAATAACAATAGGTGAAATCATGCTTACCCTAAAACTTACAGCCGTCGGCAATTCCATAGGTGTTGTGCTCCCTAAAGAGGCATTGGATAAGCTACATCTGGTAAAAGGCGATAAGATGTATCTGACAGAATCACCAGATGGTTTTCGGCTTACACCTTATGACCCCTCATTTGAAAAACAAATGACTGAGGCACGGAAAATCATGAAAAAACGTCGTAATGTTTTACATGAGTTGGCGAAATAATGCCGGTTGTTTGGATTGATGAGTCTGTCGTTTTTGCATTGCATGAGGAACATCTTGCAGAACATGGCGGGGCAATAGGTATCCGTGATCGTGGATTATTGGAATCCGCGTTGCATCGTCCGCGAAATCTAGCCTTATACGAAGAGGTAGACCTTGCTGCACTTGCCGCAGCCTATGGTTTTGGTATTGCCCGCAATCATCCTTTTATGGATGGCAACAAGCGGACGGCATTCACTGTAACTGAACTTTTCCTTGCTTTAAACAGACAGGAATTGATCGCAGATGATCAATCATGCGTCGTAACCATGTTAAAGCTTGCAGAAGGCAGTCTTTCCGAAAAAGAATTTGCAAATTGGATAAGAGATAATACCCAGTCCGATTAACGACAATTTCACCTTTGCCTGTTAATTGCCTTGTGCCAAAAATAAAGATTTATGGCACGTTGGGGTGTCCTTGTGATTTCAACCGTTTGTTCATGTCATAAGTCAGGGTCAAAATTGGGTTATGTTAGCTAGTTTGCCAATGACCGGTATCGGGAA
>CAIMDR010000229.1 GCA_903839795.1 uncultured Methylococcaceae bacterium
ATATTGAATGACTAACGGTTTCTTAAAGTTAAGAAATCAGTAGTAATTCAGGTTTCTTTTCTCTGATTATATCAAGCAGGATGGCAAGCCAATCTTTCGTTTGCTCTTTTCCGGTCAGAATCTCCATGGGCGTCTTACCTTTTCTAACGCCATCACGATAACGGCGATAGTTGTGATAATGCATAATCAGATTTAGCATTTCTTGGGTGACCTGATTTTTGCTGGTATTCAAGTGGGGTCGGAGAATCGAATTGATGCATTCCACTAAAGCCGAGCTCTGAACGATTTTGTCCAGCCTGGAATAAACCGCTTGCTGAATAGTTAGCTCCTCATGCTTAGTTCCCTGCTGCAAGCCCGTGGCGACGTCTAGGCAGAATTTCTCTTGTTGTTGGGCGATCCTTTTCCGTCCACTCTTTTTAGCTTTCCGCACCGCTTTTCCCCATTGCCAGGCACTACAATAAGCCCTCAAACGATCCTCATCGATGCCTAACTCATCACACTCGGTAACGACCTTTTTGGCGATGTCGAAATAATGAAACAAATCGGGCAACGCATGTCTTACCTTAGTCACCGCTTTGCGGGTGTGCGAGTGGTTTAACTCATCAATCAGTGTAAGTCCGATGTTGACACCGGCTTCGGCTTGTTGTCGACTGCGCAGACAACCCTTGGCATCAAATATGTTGAGCTCACTGATCACACAGCGATAAAGATAACTAAAGTTGTCGTAAAGCGTAATTGCTTTTTCAGCAAGGTCTATGGCTTTCGCATAAGCGGTTTGCCGTTTCTCTTGCACACCGTCACTTTTGGCCGATTTCAGTTTTCTTGCCGCTTCATATTCCTTTTCAATCGCGGCGTAGGCGGCTGTTTCAAGGCGATCACTCCAGCTTCCCAATCTATGGGCAATCGCATGATAAGTGTCTGTTTGACGCACGCCTCCTATAGCCTTGGCATGGTCGGCACGGATGCCGGTACCGTCATCAGAAACCAGGTATATAGCCTCGAGTCCATTACCCGTAAGGCACTCAAAATGGTTTTTCCAATCGTCAGCGTTGCGACTGTCGGCGAGTTCCATTCGAAGAATGGCGCTACTACACGGATCCACGGTAATCAGTATCGGAACGTTTTTTGAAAAAATTTCATCACTGGCAAAGACCAGATACTGGATGATGCCCGGCTCCGTAAAGACGGTCATTGGCAACAAGCCACCGATCTGTGACAGTGATTGACTGATAGACCCCGTAGAGGATAATTCCAATCCAAACCGCTTCATGACGGTAGAGGTTGAGCCAATACTGCTGGCACACTCCAGTCGGAGCGACAGCATTCCTTCTAAGGCTTGTTCTCGGAGAGAAGGGGCGTGAGTAGCTACCGTAGCTTCTTCAAAAAGAAGTTGACCGACTTTCTTTAAGTTATTTGCCAGTGCATAAATGAACGTTCTGGAAATGCCATATTCATCCGCCAAATGGGTTATTGTTCCCCAGACACCATTCAATAGGGCATGAAGAGCGTTAGTGCCGATGAGTAAACGAATGTCATTGGTAAGATCGGGACGCCGCGTAAATAGCCTTCCATAAAAAGGCTCTTCAAGTGGAAGTTGGAAATCTGCTGAATTGGCTAATAGCATGAATATAAACCTTCAGTGTACAATGAACTGAAGGTTTTTCTAATTCATTTGTACATCGAAAGGGATCACTTTTCTTGCTTTATAAAATCTCTAAATGCAAAAAGTGTAAACCGAGGAATGAAGGATGCCGAAAAATTAATGTCTTTTAATACGACTATTTTTTTCTCTACGGTTTGCCCTATAAAGCCGGCGCCAGTTTTAGAAATAACAACACTATTTCCCTCAGCTGTTTTCCATTTTCCGGCAAAGTCATCCGTTACTTCTTGGGCAAAAGTAATGGCGCTGGTTAATAATGCCCATAACAGAACCACGATTTTTTTATATCCCATAAATTTGTCTGGTAATTGTTTGAACAAAATTACTTAACGGCCCGTTAATGGTTATTACGATACGGTATCAATTCGGCTGACTATTTCGCTGGATGCCAGTTCCAGTCCATTTTTGTAACAGGCAATGGCATTGTCTTTATCGTCTTGTGCAAACAATAAATCACCCAGTAATTGATAAGCCTGAACGGTAGGTTCGGCAGCGATGCTTTTAGCCAGGTAGCTTTCCGCTTTAAAGGTATCGCCACATTTAGTCGCCAGTTTGCCCATGACAGCTAACAACACGGCATTTTCTTGATGCACGTAAAACCATTTTTCAGCGGTTTCAAGTTGCTTTTCGACATTATTCGACTGGATACTGCCAAACAAGACGACTAAGGTTTCATCCCACACAGTGGCTAAAGTATTAGCCAGTTCATTTTCAATCTCAACACCTGCGCCAGCATTAATCATGGCGGCAAAATAAATGGCCGAAATACCTGCCATCGTTTTTATGTAATTAGGGATTTCTGACCATAAGGTTTGAATTTCTTCTGTGTTGCCTTTTTCGGCGGACTGCTTTAATAATTGACTGAAGGCTTCTGTTTCCAGCAATTTAACTTCGGCCTCCATTAAAATTTTATTGGTATGCAAGGACGGAATCGGTTTTCTGATGCCTTGCCAATCACCGACCTGCTGATAGGTTTGATGTAATAATTTTAAAACACTGGCGTGAGTCGGATCGATTGAATGCAATCGGGTCAGCGTTTCCAGGGCTTGTTCAAACTGGTTGCCTGACAAATTAAGTTCTGCTTGCGTTAGCCCTATCACCACACTGGAATCGGGTGACTGGTCATTAGCCGCTTTTAAATACTCATCCCTTTTATCAAAAGCGCCGCGTGATTGCGCGGCTCTTGCTGCCGTTAGATAATTAATTAACGGCGCACCACTGTGGGAAGCATGTTTAATTAAAACATTTTCAGCCTTTTCCCAGTTACCTTCTGCTGAGTCTACCAATCCTGCTATTAGCGCTTCTTGAGAGCGGTTAAATTTAATGTTTTTACCACGACTCTTGATTTGACCGGGTAATCTGACCAGCCAACCCAGCACACGGAAGAAAAAATAAAATATAAAAAAACCAAATATCAAGCTAACGGCAAAAACGACCAGCGAGGTTTCCAGTGACCAATGCCCAATACCAATCAACACATAGCCTGGATTATCAAACTGTTGCAAACCGTTACTAACAATAAATGCGACTGCGACAGTAACAAGAAGAGAGCCCAGAAAATAAAATAATTTTTTCATCAAGTATCTCTCATTGCCCTGCTGGTAATGCTTCAGTTGGAGCCACTGTTTCAAGCGGCTTTACTGCTTCAACGGGTGTAACTGTTTCTTCCGGCTTTATTGCTTTAACGGGCTCAACGGGGATAATTATTTCCTCCGGTGGCATGGCTTTATCTGATTCTAATCTCAGTTTACTAATATCTCTGAGCATTTTTAACGATAAGCTAATGTCCGGATACTGGCTATGAATTTTAATACTGCCAAACCGATCCAGTTCAGCAATAAAATTATCAACTTCCGTGTTCTTCGCAAAATGTTGCTGTGTCCATTTTTTTGCATCGTCCAGACTGGATTGAAAAAGCGCTTCATTATGTTGAACCAACGAAATCTTTACAATTTCCAACTTGACTCGTAATTGCTCTTGAATAAACTGCGCTTCTTCAGGTGTTAGTATTTCTTTAACTTCATGTTCTGTGTGCCGAATGGTAACGATACCTTCCAATTGGTTCATGGCAGAATCAAGCAAGCCTTTATCTTCTGTTGATGTTTCAACGGGCTCTTTTACTTCGGCATGGGGTGACAGTGCTTTACCGGTATAAGGCAAAAACAACACTAGCTTGTCAACAGCGTCTTGCATTGTCTGAATTGACGCATAAATGCCGACCACATCGGGAACCGTAACACGCTTCATCACTGCAAGTTCTTTAGCAATTTCTTCACGCACTTTAAACGCACCGGCATCCCCGCTTTCTCTTAATCGTTGATCGGCTGCTTCCAATGCTTCCAGCGTGGTATTAACATCACCAATTAAATGCAAGCGTTCATTAGCGACACTTAACAAATACTCGGCATCAGCAATTAACCAATCACCGCGCGTCTTTCCAAGTTGACGCTGTACCCGTGCAATGGCCTCATTCAACTCTTTGCGAGTGCTGTCCAGTTTTTCGTTGTGTAACTGAGAGAAGTCAGCCAGCGTTTTGGTAAAGTGAGTATCTTTACCGGCAACATTGGCTTCCAAGGTGGCAAGTTGGGACTGAATAGCGACAAGCTGAGACTGATAATCAGAAATTTGCTTGGACATTTGCCCTTTAACTTCACCGCCCAAATCTTCTTGCTGATCCCGCAATTGGGTAAAGAAGAAAAAGCCGGCACCCGCAAGGCCAAGGATAATGAGCAAAATAATAATGCCAAACCAGAATCCGCTGCGCGATCGGCGTGCCTGTTTAGTCTCGCCCAGGTCTTGTTCTTGTTGTTCACTCAATTCGGCCACTCTATTCCTCCCGTTACACACATTGTTACTGTCTCAAGAATTGCTTCATCTGAAGGACTATGAGTCACAGCAATTTGTTTAAATCCGATGTCGACCGCTATTTGTTTTATTCTATTACTAACCACCACCAGTGGCACTTCAAATAATCGGTGATGATGTTTTTCTTCCAGCATGATTAAAAGGTTTTGCAATGACTCACCACTGGTTATCGTGATGATATCCAACTTGTCTTGCATCAGCAACAAACTAACTACCGTACACTCAATGCCTGGTATTATTCTTTTATATACGTCCAGATATTCAACGCTTGCACCTCTGCTACGTAGCATAGTTGCCAGTTCTTCGCGCCCGCCTTCGCCACGAATGATCAAACAATGCTGACCCTGCATCTGTTGCATTTCAGGCATTGCCATCAATGCCTCACTATTATAGTCATTTTCAGGCACCAAATCGGGCGGCAATCCGGCCAGCGACAAGGCTTGCGCGGTTGCTTTTCCTATTGCAGCTATTCGTATTGACTTAAACTTTTTTATTTTATCACTATCTGAATGGTATCCGTGCATAGTTACTGCATTGGCACTAATAAAAATAAGCCACTGGTATCTGTCCAGATGAGTCAATGTATTTTGAATGGTGCCAGAATCTTCCATCGGCACAATAGCCAACGTTGGAAACCGAACCGCCACTCCGCCACACGCTTCAATTAACCGGCTTAACTTTTCTGCTTGATCTACGGGACGAGTCACTAAAACATGCGCACCCGACAACGACTTTATCAATGAAATAGCGCTTGCAGAACTTTATCTGCACCCTGAGCCAGTAAATCTTCAGCAATCAGTCGTCCGATAACGGCTCCCTGATCTAGTCCACCTGAACGCTCAGACCGGCAAATGACGCTGCCATCCGGATTGCCAACCAAGCCACGCATAAATAACTGCTCACCTTGAAGTAATGCAAAACCGGCGATAGGTACTTGGCAACCGCCATTCAACCGTGCATTCATCGCCCTTTCGGCAACAACACACAAACCGGTTTCAGCATCATGCAAAGCCGCCAACATGGCATTAATTTCCACGTCATCAATACGGCACTCTATGCCTATGGCGCCCTGCCCGATTGCCGGCAAGCTGACACTTGCATCCAAAGATTGGGTAATGCGGTTAGCCATTCCCAGTCTTTTTAAACCCGCAGAGGCCAAGATAATGGCGTCATAATCACCCGCATCCAACTTGGCTAAGCGGGTGTTAACATTACCCCTTAACGGCATGACTTGAGCATCAGGAAACTTCTCTTTAAGCTGACACTCTCTGCGCAAACTGGACGTGCCAATTCTGGCGTTGGGAGGTAACTCGTTTAACGAGGCATAATGGTTGGACACAAAAGCATCGGTTGGATCTTCGCGTGTTAAAATGCTGGCCAAATGCAAGCCCTCAGGAAAATCTACCGGCACATCTTTCATGGAATGTACGGCAATATCAGCCACGCCCTCCAACATGCCTTGCTCTAATTCCTTAACAAACAAACCCTTGCCGCCAACCTTGGCTAAAGGCGCATCGAGAATTTTATCACCCCGTGTCACCATTTTAACCAATTGCGTCCTCACCCCTGGAAATGCCCGTACCAATAATTCTGCGACGTGTTCTGCCTGCCACAATGCCAATGGACTCTGACGTGTCGCGATACGAATAATTTTCTCAACCAAAAGGAAGACCTCTATTTTCAAAAAATGCGCTTATTGTAACCCTATTTAAGGCAATGGTCTGTTATCGAATAGTAATAATTTGTTTGATGCCTTATAAATCAACAACCCGTGATGACAGAACCCGTTTCCACTTAACCATTGATTGCCCAAGCGTAGCTTCAGTTGCTAATTTTTCGAATTACCTCACTCATTTATCGCGACTAAAAATCATCGGTATAAACGTTTTTTAAATTCATTAGGTCATTATGCTGTAAAATTATTTTTTTTTTTAGATTTCATGGCACATGGCTCTTAATTCCCTACAGCGCATTGCGTTAACACCCGGCGAACCTGCCGGCATAGGCCCCGATCTTTGTGTCCAACTGGCACAGCAGGATTTACCCTGCCAACTTATTGCCATCGCCAGTCCTGAATTATTGGTGCAGCGTGCCCGTCAGTTAGGCCTTTCTATCCAAATAAATAAATTTAACAGCTCTTTACCACCAACGTCCCATGCAGCAGGAAGTTTAACGGTGTTACCGGTTGAACTCGCAGAACCGGTTCAATGTGGACAAATAAACCCGTTAAATAGTCGCTATGTCTTAAAAACCATTACCCAAGCAACCCAAGGTTGTATGGAAGGCCTTTTTGACGCAATGGTTACCGGCCCAGTCCATAAAGGCGTTATCAATGATGCCGGTTTTGCCTTTAGCGGCCATACCGAATATATTGCCGAGATTACCGGTGGTCATCCGGTGATGATGCTGGCAACACCGGAATTGCGTGTTGCCTTGGTGACGACTCACTTGCCACTTATTGAAGTGAGTCCGACCCTTACGCAATCACGTTTAAGAGCCGTCATTCACATACTGAATAATGATTTGCGTACACGCTTTAATCTTGATAACCCCAAGATATTGGTGTGCGGACTTAACCCTCATGCCGGTGAAAACGGCCACTTGGGTCGCGAGGAAATCGACATTATTGAACCGGTACTGGAAGGCTTGCGCCAACAAGGTTTTAACCTTCTGGGCCCGCTTCCGGCAGACACGCTATTTACCCCAAAATACTTGGCTACTGCGGATGCCGTATTAGCCATGTATCACGACCAAGGCCTGCCGGTACTTAAATATATAGGCTTTGGCAAGTCTGTTAATATTACACTGGGGCTTCCTATTATCCGCACCTCTGTTGACCATGGCACAGCTTTAGACTTGGCTGGCACGGGCAAAGCCGACATCGGCAGCCTGTTTGTTGCCCTGCAAACAGCCTTAACCATGGCAACCAACAACTCTTGAATCTATGACACATACTCCACGCAAGCGCTTTGGTCAGAATTTTTTACATGACCACAACATCATTTACAGCATACTTTCCAGCTTACAGGCAAAACCAGGTCAACACTGGGTTGAAATAGGCCCTGGCTTAGGTGCGTTAACCGAACCCTTATTACAACAAAAATTACGTCTTGATGTCGTTGAACTTGACAGGGATCTGGTGGTGGTGCTTAAAGACAAATTCAAGGACTATGATAACTTACAAATCTTTAGTGGCGATGCCTTAAAATTCGACTTTTCTACACTTGCTCAAGATAACGAAAAACTGCGTGTCATTGGCAATTTGCCCTATAACATTTCAACGCCGTTAATGTTTCACTTGTTAAGTAACGCTTCTTGCATTGAAGATATGCACTTTATGCTGCAAAAAGAAGTGGTTGACCGGATTTGTGCTGCCCCTGGCAGTAAAAAGTACGGACGACTCAGTGTCATGATGCAATATTATTGTGCAACCGAACTGCTATTTGACGTACCGCCAGAAAGCTTTGATCCTGCACCTAAAGTCATGTCGGCCATTGTCCGGTTAGTGCCGCACCAGCAACCGCCTGTTGTCGTTAATGACATAAAAATGCTCAATAGAGTGGTTGTACAAGCCTTCTCGCAACGCCGTAAAACCCTGCGTAATTCCTTAAAAAAACTCATCGAAGAAGAAGCGATTGTCGCCCTAAACATAGATCCCACCTTAAGAGCTGAAGCATTATCACTGGATGATTTTGCAAGGCTAAGCAATCTATTACAAGACCTGCCCTAACCTGCGACAATCTGTCACGCGACAATATGCCACATTCCATTCGTTAGACTTTATCGATACTATAGCTGCAACTCTTGAGATGCAAACTTCCTCCACGGAAATCAGAGTTTTATATCCTTCTCTTAATGCGGCCTAAACAGCCGCATTTTTTTTGCGCGCTGCATTGCTTACCCCCTGCGACAATTTGTCACGCGACAATATGCCACATTCCCTCCATCAGTTTTTATCGCTACTATAGCTACAACTCTTGAGATGCAAATTTCCTCCTCGGAAATCAGAGTGTTTATACTTCTTTTAATGCGACTTTAATAGCCGCATTTTTTTTGCCCGCAGCTTTGCCTCAACAACAGCCTGACAACTCATATTTCATCGCTCTAACACTCAGAACCCTCAACAACATTGCCTTTTAAATCCAGTCAGCGTTGAATAACCGCTATTTTGAATAGCGTCTGATCACGACCTTTATTGTTTTTAATAGTCGCCGCTAAATAGCATGGGTGCACAAACTTTAGTTTAGTGTCAAACTAAGCCCTTATTAAAGCACCCGTGAGAACACCATGAACTACTGGCTAATGAAATCTGAACCCGATGTGTTTGGCATTAATGATCTTTACAACAGACCTGAACAAACCGAACATTGGGATGGCGTGCGTAATTATCAGGCCAGTAATATGATGC
>CAIMDR010000230.1 GCA_903839795.1 uncultured Methylococcaceae bacterium
ATAATAAATCAGTGCTGTTGCTAATCGGTATGCTTGAATATTTTTTAATTTGAACGAGATTAACAAACTTGCTCGTAATTTTGTCAATAATTCTTTGGAAAAGGTTATCATTGCTAGGCTTATTATAAGGATTGTAAATGAGTGTATTTTAAACGTGTTTTATTACGATTTTTGTGAATTTTTGAGGGATTTTGGAAATTTAATTTCTGAAAGTCTATAGCCCAATTAATATAGATTTTTCAAGCTACTCGCTGGCCTTGTTGTTTCGCTGGGCTTCCATCAACTGCTTTTCATCCTCGGTCGTCAACTGCGGCCGGTTCACCTTAATCGTCAGCTTGTTGAGTTTGGCAGTCAGCGCGAACGGCGGCTTGTAGTCGACGTCATTCACGCCAGTCAGGCTGTCCGAGCCGATGTCGAAGCTCTCGTCCCATTGCAAGATCATAGGCAGCGTATGCGGCATGGTAATGGTTTGGATTTCTTTACCATCCACCTTAAGCGTGCCGGTGCCGGAACGACCGAGACCGCTCATGTTATTAAAGGCAAGCGTGCCGACACCGAGACCGTCATACTTGAAATCGAACTCCAGAGTATGTTTACCGGGCGTGAGCGCGTCCGGACCTTCCCACTTGATGCGGTTCAGGTCAATCAGGTTCCAGAGGAACACCGGCCTGCCCTTGAGCAGATAAAAACCATAGCCGGCAAAGCGCCCGCCGGAGGTCAGGATCATGCCTTCCGCGCCGCCTTCGGGCACATCAAGATCCGCTGTAATGGTGTAGGAACTGTCGAGCAGGAACGGGGAATCGCCTTGCGGCAGACCGACCATCGGATGGGTGTAAACGAACTCCGTGCGACCGGCTGTGATGTTCGGGCGCGGGGCGACGATGCGGGCGGCCACCGAGGCATCCATCGGGAAAACCTGATATTTCTTCGCCTCGGCGATGAACATCTGCTTCATCTCTTTAACTTTGTCAGGATGCTTATCGGCAATGTTCTGGGACTGACTGAAGTCTGTGTTCAGGTCGTAAAGCTCAAGCACCTGATTGTTGAGCGGGTCAGGATTGGCAGCGCCAAAGGCTTCCCACGGTGCCCGGTTCACCTTGGTACTGAGCAGCCAGCCTTCGTGGTACAGTGCCCACTGACCCATCATCTCGAAGTACTGGGTCTTGTGGTGCGAAGGTTCCTTGGCATTTTTCGCATCAAACGTATAGGCGAGGCTCGTACCCTCGATCGGCGCCTGCTTGATACCGTCTACCGTTTCGGGTGCCGGGATGCCGGTGGCCTCGAGGATTGTCGGTACGATGTCAATCACATGGCTAAACTGTTCGCGCAGGCCGCCCTTATCCTTGATGCGTGCAGGCCAAGAAATGGCCATGTTCTGGCGAATGCCTCCGAGTTTCGAGGCGTTCTGCTTGAACCAGGTAAACGGTGTATCAAAGGCCCAGGACCAGCCCGCCGACATGTGGTTGTAAGTTTGCTCGGTGCCCCAAACGTCATACCATTTCATTTGATCGGCTACCGGCATCTCGTTGACGCCATTGAACCACGCGACTTCGTTGGGCGTGCCCATAGGGCCACCTTCGGCACTGGTGCCGTTGTCGCCGTTAATGTAGATGATGAGCGTGTTGTCGAGCTTGCCCATGTCCTCAATAGTTTGAATGACGCGTCCGATTTCGCTGTCGTTGTAAGCGGCAAACGCGGCGAAGACTTCCACCTGCTTGATGAAGAGCTTCTTATCCTCGGGTGTCAAATCATCCCAGTTTTTGAGGACATTCGTTGGCCAAGGCTCCAACCGGGTATCCTGCGGGATCACGCCGAGCTTCTTCTGGTTTTCAAAAATCTGCTCGCGTAGCTTGTTCCAGCCCACGTCAAAGATGTGCATTTTGCTGATCTTCTCTACCCATTCCTTGGTCGGATGATGTGGAGCGTGTGTAGCTCCAGGCGCGTATTTCAAGAAAAACGGTTTGTCGGGTATCGTCTGGTTAACGCGATTCAGGTAATCGATGGCATCGTCGGCCATTCCGGTGACCAAATTCCATTCCGGCTTACCCTGGAATGGATAAATTTGTGTGGTGTTGCGGAAAAGATTCGGCTGCCACTGGTTCGCATCACCACCGACGAAGCCATAGAAATACTCGAAGCCCATGCCGGTCGGCCATTGGTTGAACGGACCAACCTGGCTGGCAGCGAAGGAAGGCGTGTTGTGATCCTTGCCAAACCATGAGGTAGCGTAGCCATTATCGAGCAGAATTCGCCCGATGGTGGCTTTGTCTTCGGTGATGATACTGTTATAGCCGGGGAACCCCGTAGACTCCTCGGAGACCACGCCAAAGCCCGCCGAGTGATGGTTCCGCCCGGTAATGAGCGCCGCACGGGTCGGCGAGCACAGCGCGGTAGAGTGGATATTGTTGTAGCGCAAACCGTTATTCGCGATACGATCCATCGTGGGCGTCGGGATAACTCCACCGAAGGTGCTTGGAACGCCAAATCCGGAATCATCCGTGATGATAAGCAGCACGTTGGGCGCTCCCTTGGGCGGCACGATGCGCGGCGCCCACCACGGTTTCGATTGCAGCGCATCGTCCTTGATCACACCACCAAATTTCGGGTCGGGTGCCGGAAGTTGCTTGCCGCTGATAGTGGTTGTGGCGCTGGGCGACCCCGGTGTGCCAGTGGTCTGCAATTGACCCGATTGCTTGGTGTCTTTGTTAGCCGCTGATTTGCCGGCTTTACCTTGCGTCTTTTCCGCAAGCGCCTGGGGCGTTACAACGGCGCACGTCAGCGTCGTAAAAATGATAAGCACATAATTGAGTAGTTTTTGTTTCATGGTTTTTCCTTTCGATCCGTTAACGTATAATTTGTATCGTCTAACTAAGGTCTTGAGTTACCATCGGGCATTACGTGAGTGATTAATCATTCCAGTCAAGTAATGCCTTGTTTGATTCTGTTATTCACTTTGCTTGCTGTCAAGTGAAAAAGACCAAGGTTGGGGATTTTTATCTACCCTCGCTTACTCAACCCGCTTTACCCCCGGCAGGTTCCAACGCCCATCACGCACATCTGTAATGTAACTTAGCATCCCGACAGACTATTTCCCGATTAAAGAAAGTGCCTTGTGAAGCGGGGCGCTCGAAACCTTAATGGTTCCCTCCAGTGGGTTATTTAATTCCAGTATAAGATAAATTGCACCCGACACCGATAGGGCGCAGATGAACAATGCCGACTTGGCTGTCAGGTTTCGGGGAGCCAACAAGCCAAATTGAGCGAACAAAACGGTAAGCCAGAAGGTCAGTACCACAAGAAATATCCTCGGCAGGTTAGTCTGCGACTGTTCGATTAACATCCATCGTGATTGCATCATGTCGGCGCTTATTTGCAGGGCCTGAATTTGAAGATATTTTTGCGAGTCGTTCTGCGGCGAAAGTTCACGAATCTTGCTGTAAACATCAGCCATTCCAGTGGCTGCTTCCATCTTCGTCAAATCGGCCCCTTGTGTGCTTTCGTTTGTCCAGACGCGTTCGATTGCTGCGGCGGTCGCCTGACGCACAAGCTCCCGCTCAACTTTCGCATCCGGACCGTAGTTAGACAAATAATAGTCAAGCGAGATGATTTTCGCACCTGTTTGGGTAATGCCTAAGGTTGTATTATCGTAGTTGCCTTTCGCCGATGTCACCAGTAGTCCAATAATCAAAGCGACCAGCGTAGCCATCATGCCGGCCGAGGACATCAAAATATCCTTTGAGTCAGCTCGCGTGTGATCATCGGGTAAAACCAACCGGAGGTATGAGCCCAGTGCCATTCCACAAAGCATACAGACAAGAATAACGAAAGCGGTTAACGGAGCAGACATCAGTTATCCTCCTCTAATATCGCCAAATAATTAAACACCGTTATAAACGGTAAAACATAACTTCATTTTGTTAGACTGTTACGTTACAAATGATGTTACACAGTGCAGCAAATCCGCAGCCAGAATAGACCTCTCTGTGCTTACGGTATTTAATGGCGCACACAGGGCTGCTCTACTTGCTAAAAAGTATCCGTTTATTTAAGTGCCTTACGCGCATTTTTTAGCATTTTAGTCATTTCTCCCCTCGCTTGTTCACCGCCGATAGAGTGTTTTAGGCTACTGCCAAAACCAGCAACCTGATCAGTAAACGTTCGATTTGTATAAATAACCAGAGAGCCGTCAAGATAAGGCAAACAAGCAATGGTGAGCTGATTGGAGTTATAAGAATGCCCCGTATAAAATTGCCGGGAAAGAATTAATTCGCCGGCATCATTACTCAACATGACGCGGTGGACAAGAATAGCCGTTGGACGACTTTCCACTTTACGATTACGCCAGAAAAACGTCTCCTCGGCACCTGCTGGCAAAGCAGAGGGATAATTCAGCCAGGTCTTATACATTTCCGGAAAATAACGGGCCAAGACTTTGCTGTCCTGCGTAGCTAATCGCAGCTCTCCATCTGGATTGGCTTCCGTACCATTACCGCGATCATAGGTCGCAATGCCCTTCAAACCATTCTTTCGATAAGCCTGCCAACGTTGCAATAAAATTTTCCGATAAGCTTGTGATGCCGCATCAGGCTCTGCGGCACTGGTCGCCTGTAGTGCCTGAAACTCTTCAGTCGACAGATTAAATTGACTGCCCGTCTTTGCCGCCAAAAAACTGGCGGCTTCATCACTTCCAGCCTTGAAACCGAAACCTTTAAACGCATCCAATGTCGCCTGTTGCACTATAGCGCCTTGGGCAGTGACCTCGGTATCTATCGACAACAAGCCTTTGCTCTTGATAAACGCGGCAATTTTGGCAGGTGCGGCCGGCAAATACATGGCAGCGCCTGCTGCCAACTCTTTTTCGTTGGTCTCTGCGACATTAAAAAAAACAACGTCTCCCTGATTCAGTTTCGCAACGTCTTGTTGCTGAATTCCGAGTTGTTGAATCAACCCTTCAGAATCAGGCAAGTTTGCGGCAAAAACAGGAAAAGTAACACTCAATGTCAGAGCGATTAGCATCTTGTATCCAACTTTTTGTTTTTTAAACAAACCATTTTTTGCTGTTCTAATTCGATTAAACATGGTTTTAATCCTCTCTAAGAAAAATAAAATAACAAATCGGTAGGATAATTTGAGCGTACCCCGCCTGGTTAATGACCCAGCGCCTTAAAGCCTGCCCAGGCAATTTCAACACCAATACAAAGCACAAAAAAAGCGAGTATTTTTGATATTGCCAACGCACCTGCTGCTGAAAATCGCTTGGTCATAAATTTAAGATTTCGATAGCAAAGGGACACGACTACACACATCAAGAAAATCCCAATAATTGCGACACCTCGTTCCAGCGTTAAAAGAAGCATGGATTCCTGATTCAAATGCGCACTAAAGGTCAAAACCACGGCCATTCCACCGGGGCCTACTGTCAGAGGAAAAGTAAAAGGGTAAAAAGCTTTCGGTTCAACTGACAAACCAGGATGATCCGGATCTTTTTCAGAAACCGGTTTACTGGTCTCTTTTTGATTTAACAGTTGCCACCCCATCAAGGCCAAAACTATCCCACCCGAAAACTGTACCACCGGGATGGATATTCCAAACAGCTTGAGGATGTAACTGCCGAAAAAAAAGAAAAAAGATAAAAAAAGAAAAGAATACAGTGCTATTCTCCGCGACATTGATTTCCAGGTTTGATCGTCAACCCCTCGGGTCATGCCAAAAAGGATAAGAGCCGTTCCAATGGGATTAACTACCGGAAACAGAGCCATGAAAATCATGGGAATAATTTTTATGGCAATCAATAAACTAGTCATTTAACACCTTCTGATTCTTCGACTAATGGCTCTATTTCTTTATTGCCCGGCAACGTCTCGGCCGCTTTTCGTGCATAAAGCTGAGGAATAAACTATTCCGTAAACCCAAACCGAAATGCCTGACCTGAATCAGGTAGTTATGGGAAAGTCTGTTCATGCGGTTGCTTTATTTCCAGCGCTTGGTAGCGTTCGAACGCCGCACGCGCATTGAACAAAAGGCGCTCACGACCTAGCCGTTCCGCCAACCCGGAATTGCGCACAACATCAAGCACACGGGGGTTCAGGCCCACCAGCCACAGTTGGGCACCACCTTCAGTCCCACGTTTTTCGCGCTCCATCAGCATTTGCAGCGCCGAATATTCGACATCAGGTACCCGACTCATGTCCAACGCCAAAACCTGCGGCTGGTGCAGATCAACCAGAGCGTGAATCTGCTCGGCCACGTTCTGCACGTTGACAAATAAGAGGCGTCCTTCCGGGCGCACGATCAGCAGACCATCAAGGGTTTCGTCGTTGGGGTGTTCGGGCGACAACGGTCGCAGCACGTCTTGTCCGGGCTTACGTCCTATGACATACACACGCGGGTTGGTGACTTGGCTCATTAGCCCAATCACCGATACGATGATCGCCACCACGATACCCTGTAGCGTACCAAATATCAGCACACCGACACAGGCCACGATAGCCCAATGAAACTCCATCTTGCGCACCTTGCTAATAGCAAGGAACTCCGCAGGCTGGATCAATCCGACCGAGTAAACGATGACCACTGCCGCGAGCGTAGCATAAGGCAGCAAGCCCAGTAACGGCGAGAGCAGCAGCATGATAGCCGCAGCAGCGCCCGCCGTCACCAACGATACCTTCTGCGTCCGGCCTCCGGCAGCGCGCACGACCGCCGTCTGCGTGGTACCGCCTCCCGCCGGCATCGCGCCGAACAGTGCGCCACCCATGTTGGCTGCCCCTAAGGCGATCAATTCACGATTGGCAATGATCGGCGGCTCTTCAGTGCAGGCAAAGGCACGCGCCGCCGCAATCGATTCGGTGAAACTCATCAGCGCGATCCCGAAGGCACCCGGCAGCAATTGTTCGATCAATTCAACATTCGGCAATGTCAGCGACGGGAATCCTTGCGGAATCAGGCCGACTGTCGCGACGCCCTGTGCATCCAGCCCGAAGAACCACGATGCAGCGATACTGCCGCCAACGGCGACCAGAGGCGCCGGAGAATGCGGCCACAGACGTTCCATGACGATCAACACCAACAAGACCACAGCGGCCACCGCCAAGGTGATTAGTGATATCTGGGGCAGATGATGGATAATACTGAACAAATCGCGGATAAAACCTTGTTTGATAATGTGAAAACCCAGCAGTTTCGGCAACTGGTCTAACACGATCACCAAGGCGATTCCCGTCTTGAAGCCGGTCAGGACAGGTACGGAAATAAAGTTGGCAACAAACCCTAGACGCAGCAACGACGCCAATATTAATAATACACCCACCAAGGCAGTCAAGGTTGCAACAGCGGTAATCAGTTTTGCCGGATCGCCATCAGGCACTGCCAGAGCCAGTTGCGTACCGGCCAAGATACCCAGAGTCGTTGTGGAGCTAACACTGAGCACTCTCGATGAGCCAAGCAGTGCGTAGATAATCATCGGGATAAAGGCGGTATAAAGACCGACTGCAACGGGCAAACCGGCGACCGTTGCATAAGCCATTGCCTTGGGCAAAACTACCGCTGCGGCGGTAAAACCGGCGACCACGTCGAAGCGAAGTTCTGTTGTGCCGGACTGGATTGCTGCTGAGGCTGTCGACTGCTGGTTCATAGTGTTTGTCTCCAATAGCTGCACAAATTTAAAGGACAATCGTTTTATTGTTCGTCTGCAATTTTTGAAAAAACATAACGCGTGACCGCATAAATAATCGCTAAAAAATTTACTAATCCGGATTAATACGGCTGATTTTTGAGCCTTGCAACCCCAACCCCGCCATCAAACCTTTCTGATCAAAAATAAAGGCATACACACCGTCTTTTGCTGTGGTTGTAGTCAGTGATTTAGCCACCCCCTTGTCAACGACCACGACACTTGGGCCAACACCCACTTCCCACCCTTCGCTGCGATTAAGATAACTCAACGAGGCATTGTCCATAAAAAACAACGCATAACCAAAAGATTGCACACCCGCTTGCAAGCCATACGATCCAGCGATGATGTTGTAATAACCGGTTGTTCTGCCGTTCTTAAACAAGGCACCACCTGTGCCATATTGCGCACCGATCATAAAGCCTGCTTTTACAATATTCGGGAATACCAATATACCTTTGGCTCGCTTCGACAAAAGCCTGGCCTCCGGATTATTCGCATAAAGACTCTGTAGTGCGGCCTGAGAATCACGCGTAATATCCACCGAGGAATTTGCCAACTGACCGCCCGTCGATTGACAGCCGGCGAGAGTCAACAGACTTGTCAATATAAGAACCAACCATTTATTATTTAACATATTTTACCCCTTGTTATTTTAATTATTGATCAAATACATCTTGGTGCTTTCCGTTTTCAACCTGCGTTAAAAACCTGAAAATACTTCGTCATTACGATCCCTTATAGTACTTTTTGGCAACGCTGACACTGTGTCTTTTATCTTGCACTGTAGGATTTGTCAATTATTCAATTACCCTGAATTGTGACAATCGGCGATTGGACCTTCTCGTCCTTCTCCGACAGCGTCATCATGATCATCAGAAACGTAAACGCGCCTTTTGATCTATAGTCGCTGTTATCAATCCAATACCAATAATCGCAATACTTGACCGCCACGAAGGCATCTGACGGCCGCGACTTTTCCGCATGAACCCTTATCAGAGGCGGCAGCGACTGAGTTATGCCTCCCGACGCCTTGATCGGAGGGTAAGTCAGCCGTTCCGCAATGTGTTCGACCGGCACCTCGACATTAGCGCCCAACTCGATTAGTATCTGTAATCCTGGACGCGTCTGCACCGCAATGACATCGTCTTTATCAGACATGCTGCCATAGATGACCTTGAAATCTTGCAGATCGGAGCGCAACCCCAATAGCTTCCTGACCAACTCCCTGTCGGCTTGAATCGCGGGGGAAAGATTCTTTTTACTGATTGTCATAACTGTACCCATCTGCTTTGAATCCTTGGACATCTCCACCCGCAGTCCTATTACACGGGATACCTGGAGACGCTTAAGAGCCGCCAGAAGCCTCGCAAAATCCGTATCCGGGGCATGGCCCGTCAGCCCTGTTCTGCCATTAGAAATTCCATTGATTTTTTGCACCCCTGCCTGGAAGAGCCCGTCCACGGGCCAGCCTTGCTCGATAAGCATGAACAGAGCCGGAGGCGCTATCGGCGTCATCAAAACATGCATAAAATAGGCTCCCATCATTGGCGTATAGGTAATAGTCGGCCGATCGGTATAGCGGCCTGTAGTCCCCAGACTCAATATATCGCCATAGACGCTATTACTACTGAACGATCCCCCCACCGCCACAGTTCCCTCCAACTGGTAGCCGCTGATGATTTGCCCAACATCCAAGAACACCGGCGTGTCGTTGTAGCGCAGTTTGACGATGTTGAGCAAATATTGCTGTTTCCAGGAGCTCCCGATCGCATTGATGTAATCAAGGCGGTCACGATCCACGCTCGGCGGGCCAAAACTCATACATCCCGACAGGCTGAGCGCGATACTGGTAAAGAGGCATGAACGAGCAATTCTGCCAATTCCAAACAATATCCCCTTGTTCTTCAGTAATCGTTTCAAATGCCTGTTACTCCAGTTCATATTCTTGTCTTCCAAAGTCCGGTGACCGGCTCAAATACTTTAGAGCCCTCAACGCTCAAGATAAACTTCCAAACGCCCTTCCCGCACAGCCTGCACCAGCGTTTTATAATCCAATTCATTCTGGTCGGCGTAGCTTTCAGAAAAATCCACCAGCGCCTTATCAAAATCTTCTTTCTTGCCCAAGTAACCAGCAATTTTCGCCGCATCACCGGAGCGGGCATGGGCGCTCGCCAGCGCCCAACCGCAAAGTTCGGCATACTGATTCATTACCGATGGCGTAAATAGCTCGACCATCGGCTTCAGCTTCATATCCCGTAGCTGCCGAATATAGTAGTGACAGTCAAGCACGCTCTCTGTCCAGCCGAGAAAGATGTCGCTCGCCGACAACATCAGCCGCTGCCCCATCACGACGCGCTGCCCATGGTTCGAATAGACGCTTTGTCCGGCATAAGGCTCTAACACCGAAGCACACGCTTCCTTGACCTGCAGGAACAACGGATCATCCGCGCCCCCCATCAAGAGCATAATGGAGCAACGGGTACCCACGCTGCCGACTCCGACCACCTTCGTAGCGATATCCTTGTATTCATAGCGATCCAGCAATAAGCGCCGATCCTCCGCCAGAGTAGAGCGATAGAGCTCAAAGGCCTCGCGTACGCGTGCTTCCACTACGGTCTCTTCCCCACCCTGAAAGTGATAGATCAACGGCGGATTGTCGCGGATACGGTGTTTGCCCCCCTCGAAGGTAACCAGTTCGGGGAAATCCTCATCCAGCACATTGCGGTCGCGGGCTTTGGCGAAACGCTTTTTAACACGCGCCTTGGCCGTTTCGTCCTCGATTGTCTCAAGCAGGTCTTCCATCTCGATGCTGTAGTACCAAACATCAAGCACGCCCATCTTGGCGAATTCGCGCATGCGCTCCCGGTAGCTACGTGCGCAAGTCTGTGCCGATGCGCGTGCTTCTTCTGTAGCGAAACCGTTGCTCCGTGCCGCCACCACAAAGCTGGCGGCAAGCCGTTTGATATCCCACTCCCAGGGGGCCGGCAGGGTCTCGTCGAAGTCATTGATAGCAATAATCTGCCGCCGTTCCGGCGTAGCGAAACTGCCAAAGTTGAGCAAATGGCAATCGCCGCAAGCCTGCACACGAATTCCGGTGGACGGCAAACCCGCAAGATCGGCTGCCATAATAGCCGCAGCTCCCCGGTAGAATGTGAACGGCGATTGCATCATGCGTCCATAGCGGATCGGCAACAGTTCAGGCACCCGGCCGATGCTGGATTCAATCAGTAAATCAATGGGATCGCGGCGATTGGCAGGAGCCTGCCACTGCGCGTGGATTGCCAGCGGAACTGCAAGACGCAGTGCTTTGCCTTCGTCCTTGCGATCTGCCCGTGAGCGCCGATCTACGGTGATCGGTTCAGCAAGCTTAATGGTGGTAATTATTCAGTCCCCCTCTTTGACAAAGAGGGGTTAGGGGGGATTTTATTAGATAAATCCCCCTCAGTCCCCCTTTTTCAAAGGGGGAGGTGAATACTTACGAAAGATTAACTCACTCAATAGTAATCTGTAATTTAAAGCGAGGAGAAATAAAAATGAA
>CAIMDR010000231.1 GCA_903839795.1 uncultured Methylococcaceae bacterium
AAAGCAACATAAAGCTCCCTCGCCCTCCGGGAGAGGGCTGGGGTGAGGGTGGTCGAATGTCGCTTTACTTCTACATGGCTCTATAATATCCCCCTCTTTGAAAAAGAGGGATTAGGGGAGATTTTTTAAATTAATCCCCCTCATTCTCCCTTTTTCAAAGGGGGAGGTGAATACTTACAAAACTTTAAACATTTTCAGATAAATAATTTCTATGTCGACAAATACCCTACTTTTAAGGGAGGTTATCTGTATAAACTTACAGCAACGCGAATTGGAAATTAATTCCTGAAAGTCTATAGTCTCAGTTGTTTACTGTCTTTCTTTAGCTCATGGAATATTCTTGGATCATTTTGCTTAAAAATAATTTTAAAGAGGTCGTCTATAAGGCGAAGCAAACAGCAAAAAAACGGTCTGCAAAAATATTGATGTTGCTAGCCATGATGGTGCTTTTGTTGCATGTTATGCTATTAATAGGGTTAAGGCAGTCTATGGATTTGTCCAAGACACCGGTTATGCCGATCCCTTTTAAACTGGAAGTTAATTTGCTCGGCAAAAACGGTCTCAAAACCAGTGTAGCACCATCACCTGCCAAGGCTCAACCACTGCCTAAACCTAAACCGGAATCCAAGCCAACACCCAATCCCAAACCAAAACCAAAACCCAAGAAAACAGCCGTTGCAAAAGACAAATTGCCGAATGCCGGTGCTATTGAGCAACTGATTAAATCCCAACCGGCCAAATTGGTTAACAAAAGCGTCAAATATCAACCCGAACAGCAAACAGCGCAGACGGTTTCCTCCGCCATGATGCTGCCCCCGGCTGGCAGCACCTCAGCTATAGACAATTTTCCGGAAAGTGATAGCCATAATCCGAGTCCGGAATATCCGGAAATGGCTATATTTTTAGGCTATCAAGGCACTGCGGTAATCCGGATTAAAATTTCTGCCCAAGGAGTCAGTAAAGGCGTTGAAATTTTACGCAGCAGCGGCCATAAAATTCTGGATGAATCAGCGGCCAAAGCCCTAAAAAAATGGCGCTTTACACCCGGCAAAAACGACAGCGACAAGCCGATGACTGACTCAGTGATTATCTCGGTGATTTATATTCTGTACGGCAATCATCACTAAAAAAGGAAGCAAGGAATGCGCATGAAATAACTTAGGCATCATCAAAGACTCCATTGATTGGAGCCACGCGAAACCCATTGCATAAGAAATCAATTATTATGGGTTTCGGCTATCGCCTCTACCCATTCTACGCGTTGACCCTATTGATTCTCTTTTGACAGTTTAAATGCGTTTTTCAGCATCTTGATAGACTTTTTCTTTGTTTCTTTTGCCAGCAGCAATGACCGTGACTGATACAATATCATCATCTACCCGATAAACTATTCTATACCCTGGTTGCCGGAGTTTTATTTTGTAACAATCTTTCATTCCAGAAAGAGCTGATGACTTTAACCTGGGCTGTTCTAAACGTTCTGCCAGTTTCTTTTTAAACTGAGATTTTATACTACCGTCCAGCTTATTCCATTCAATTAAAGCGAGTTCGTGAAACCTTAATTTATAGGTCATCTATACTTAACTCAACAAATGGTCCATTTGCACGTTCAAGGATAAGCTGTGTATCTTCTAAATCTTCAAGTCTTGCTAAAAGTTTTTCATAAAATGCAGCAGGTAACAGGTAGGATTCAGGCCTGTTGTGATTAAGAATAGCAATAGGACTCTCATCTGATTGTTTAATTATGGAAGCATAATTACGCTTTAATTCTGTAACGCTAACCGTTGTATTGGCAAATACAGTGTCCATCATAACTCCAATTTGATGCTAATTTGAATATTAAATATAACATCTTTTAAATAGATGGCTAGTATTAATTGTTATATTAAAAGCATTAAATAGTGGTTGCAGCCCCCGTCACTCCGAAGACCGCCGACATCATTACCTAAAAACAACCGCCTTTGGGAAACCGTATTCGTTCCCAAGCTCCGGCTTCACTACCCACAGTTAGGCATTGTAGGAGCGAGCCATGCCCGCGATGAAGAAGCTAAAGCTAACCATTGCAGCCAAAATATCGCGGGCATGGCCCGCTCCTACGGTGTTATTGTACTTAACTTAATGGCAGTGAGGGGGGCTTTACGCCTGCCCTTTAAGGCCACGGTGTGATCAGGGCAACCGCAAGGGTTTGCCCCTATAGAACACGGACATCGTCACCTTAAAGCAATCGTGCTGCAACTTTTTAGTCATAATTAATTTTCAGGCAAATTTCAGCGTCATTTTGTGTTATCCTACGCGGCTAAATTTTATTCTATAAATTCTCATATCACTTTATGCGAACTCGCGTTAAAATTTGCGGCTTTACCCGCATTGAAGAGGCTGTTTATGCCGCTCACCAAGGCATAGATGCCATTGGTTTGGTGTTTTATCCACCCAGCCCAAGACATGTTGAGATTGAGCAGGCCATCAGGATTGTTAATGCCCTGCCCGCTTTTACCTCGGTAGTGGCTTTGTTTGTTGACGAGCAGGAAGCTCAGATACGCGAGGTTTTGGCACGCGTGCCAATTGACTGCCTTCAGTTTCATGGTGATGAGCCGGCTGAAGCTTGCAGAATTTATGATAAACGATACATTAAAGCAGTCAGTATGCGAGAGGGTATTGATATTGCGGCTTTGGCACAGCACTATCATGATGCAGCGGGGTTGTTGCTGGATGCTTTCCATCCTGATGCCAAAGGCGGAACCGGCAGTCAATTTGACTGGGCAATGATTCCCAAATCCTGTACGTTGCCCGTTATACTGGCGGGTGGTTTGGATGAAACCAATGCAAAACAGGCAGTACAAGCCGTAAGACCTTACGCATTAGATGTAAGTAGCGGTGTAGAAGCTGCAAAAGGTATTAAAGACTCGCTTAAAATAGCGGCATTTATAAAACAAGTTAATGAGGCTGATAGAGTAACAACATGACCGAAAAATATAATATGCCCGATGAGCGGGGACACTTTGGGCCTTACGGTGGAATTTTTGTTGCTGAAACATTAATCCCCCCTATTCAGGAATTAAATGCTGCCTATCAGCATTACTTGACCGACCCTGAATTTATAGCGGAACTGGATGCTGATTTAAAATATTATGTAGGCAGACCGTCGCCTTTATATCATGCTGAACGCTGGAGTCGTGAACTGGGCGGTGCACAAATCTATTTAAAACGTGAAGACCTTAATCATACGGGTTCTCATAAAATCAATAATACCGTGGGTCAGGCCTTATTGGCCAAGCGCATGGGTAAAACCCGTATTATCGCGGAAACCGGTGCCGGTCAACACGGCGTTGCTACCGCCACCATTGCCGCCAGACTGGGTCTGGAATGTGTGGTTTATATGGGTGCAGTTGACGTGGCAAGGCAGTCTTTAAATGTTTATCGGATGAAATTGCTGGGGGCAACTGTAGTGGCGGTTGAGTCCGGTTCTAAAACGCTAAAGGATGCTTTAAACGAAGCGCTTAGAGATTGGGTCACCAATGTTGATAATACTTTTTATATTATCGGTACGGTTGCGGGCCCACATCCTTATCCGGCGATGGTGCGGGATTTTCAGGCAATTATTGGCCGTGAAGCCAAAGAGCAATGTTTTGAAGCAACCGGACGTTTGCCCGATGCGCTGGTGGCTTGCGTAGGTGGTGGTTCAAATGCAATCGGTTTGTTTTATCCTTTTCTTGAAGATAAATCCGTAAAAATGTACGGCGTTGAAGCAGCCGGTGACGGCGTGGAAACAGGTCGGCATTCTGCGCCGTTATGTGCAGGTCGCCCCGGTGTATTACACGGCAATCGCACCTATTTAATGGCGGATGATGACGGTGAAATTATCGAAACCCATTCTATTTCAGCCGGCCTGGATTATCCTGGTGTTGGCCCGGAACATGCCTGGTTAAAAGACACCGGCCGGGCCACTTATGTCAATATAACCGACACCGAAGCACTGGAAGGCTTTTATGCGTTAACGCGCATGGAAGGTATTATTCCAGCATTAGAGTCCAGCCATGCAATGGCTTACACGATGAAATTGGCACCGACTATGCGTAAAGACGAAACAATTATTATTAACCTGTCCGGTCGTGGCGATAAAGATATGCAGACGATGGCCAAACGTGAAGGAATAGAACTGTGAGTCGCTTAGCTGCCCGATTTGAAGAACTTGCCAAAACAGGTCGCAAGGCATTAATTCCATTTGTTACGGCGGGCGATCCACATCCAGACTTTACCGTGCCGCTGATGCATGCCATGGTAAAAGCCGGTGTTGATGTGATTGAGCTGGGTGTGCCTTTTTCTGATCCGATGGCCGATGGCCCTGTTATTCAACGTGCCAGCGAACGCGCGTTGGCTCATAAAATGAGCTTGAGACGCACTCTCGAAATTGCGACGGAATTTAGAAAAACCGATCAGGAAACGCCGGTGGTGCTGATGGGTTATTTAAACCCGATTGAAGCAATGGGTTACGAGAACTTTGCCAATGCCGCACAACGTGCAGACATTGATGGTGTACTAACCGTTGATTTACCCCCCGAAGAAGGCATTGAGTGCGGTGCCTTGTTAAAGGCACGCGGCGTTGATCCTATTTTTCTGTTGGCGCCTAACAGCACCGATGAACGTGTTGAAAAAATGGATGCAGCGGGTAGTGGTTATATTTATTATGTGTCTCTTAAAGGCGTAACCGGTGCCGGTCATTTGAATATTGCCGATGTTGAAAACAAATTACAACAAATCAAGGCGATTACAAAATTACCGATTGCGATTGGTTTTGGTGTAAAAGATGCGCAAACAGCAAAAACTATTGCTACTATAGGCGATGGCGTGGTTATCGGTAGCGCCCTGATTAGTAAAATTGAAGCCAACCTGGACAACCTGGAACAGGCCGGTAACAACATTATTGAATTACTGGTATCCATACGCCAAGCGCTGGATAGTTAAGGCGTGTCATGATAAAAGCACTATGGAGCATATAAATGAGTTGGTTTGAAAAGTTACTCCCTAAAACAATCAGAACCGAAGGATCGAATAAAAAAGGTACGGTACCTGAAGGTCTGTGGACCAAGTGTCCTGGCTGTAATGCCATTCTTTATAATACCGAACTGGAAAGAAATCTAAGCGTCTGTCCAAAATGTGAACATCACATGCGTATTTCGGCCAGAACACGTTTGAATATGTTTCTGGATGAAGAAGGACGCGAAGAAATCGGCAAGCATATTAAGCCTGTCGATCCGTTAAAATTTAGAGACACCAAGAAATATAAAGACAGGATTACCCAAGCTCAAAAACAAACCAAAGAACATGATGCTTTGGTCGTGATGAAAGGTCTGCTTAACGGTAACGATATTGTTGTTGCTGCCTTTGACTTTAAATTTATGGGCGGCTCAATGGGCTCGGTAGTCGGCGAACGTTTTGTTCGGGGCGTCAACAAGAGCTTTGAGTTAGGTATACCGTTTATTGTGTTTACGTCAAGCGGCGGTGCCAGAATGCAGGAATCCTTGTTTTCCCTGTTTCAAATGGCAAAAACCAGCGCGGCGTTAACCAAATTGTCCGATGCCGGAATTCCGTATATCTCTTTTATGACGGATCCAACGATGGGCGGTGTATCAGCCAGTTTAGCCATGCTGGGCGATATTAATGTAGCTGAGCCCAATGCGTTGATTGGTTTTGCAGGCCCAAGGGTTATAGAGCAAACGGTTCGTGAAAAATTGCCTGAAGGGTTTCAACGCAGCGAGTTTTTACAAGAACATGGCGCTATTGACATGATTATTGACAGACGTGAAATGCGCACTAAAATTTCCAGCATTTTGGCACTATTGATGGCGGGCAGAGGAAAAGCATCGACAGCAATTGCACCTGCTTTAGAAGCTGAAGCCGAAGAAGAAGAAGAAGCAGCAGTTGTCGAGCATCCTTCTGTTAAAGAATAACCGGTTCACGAAATACTACCGGGTATCTACTGAGTTTTTCTGCCTGATAAAAAAATGATTTACACTGAAACTATCAACCCTCTCCTACCGGAGAAGCCTGCCTTATGCCATGCAGAAGGTTTTGGAGAGAAAGCAGGGATGCATAAGCATGCGTAGCGGTGTGTCGAGGAAAGTAAAATCAATTATTTAAATCCCCCTCAACCTTATTTTTTAAAGGCAAAAGGATTCCACTTGTGTAAATACCTGTACCCCGAACACTCTGATAATGATGCATTTTGATTCACTAAAGGGCTGGCTGGATTGGCAGGAAAGCTTGCACCCCTTGGCAATAGACTTGGGATTGGAACGGGCGGCACACGTTTTTCATGCACTTAATCCTGACTGCCGCAAGCCACTCACTATTACTGTGGCAGGCACCAATGGAAAAGGCTCCTGTGTTGCTTATCTTGAGACTATTTACAAGGCACAAGGCTACCGCGTAGGCGCTTATTCTTCTCCCCATATTTTAAAATATAACGAAAGAATAAAAATAGACGGCGAACCGGTATCAGACGAACTGATTTGTGCAGCCTTTGCAAGAATAGAAGCCGTCCGGGGCAATACTTCATTAAGCTATTTTGAATTTGGCACACTGGCTGCACTTGATATATTCTGGCGCTCGGATTTGGATATTCAATTGCTTGAAGTCGGCTTGGGTGGTCGTCTTGATGCCGTTAATATCATTGATCCCGATGTCTCGTTGATTTCCAGTATCGGTATTGATCATGTGGATTGGCTGGGTGCTACACGCGAAGCCATAGGCCGGGAAAAGGCCGGTATATTCAGGGTAAAAACACCGGCTATCGTGGGCGATTGCAATCCCCCTGACTCCTTGTTGCAAAGTGCTATTGATAAAGAAGCGCAACTCTATTGTATTAACAAGGATTTTTCTTATAAAAAACAGGAAACCACTTGGGATTGGTTTGCAAATGACCGACATATTGATCAATTACCGGAGCCTGGTTTAAAAGGCGAACATCAATACCGTAATGCCTCAGCCGCTATTTTGGCGGTTGATTTGTTGTCAAAAAACCTGCCAGTGAGCGATGCTGCCATTAGAGCCGGAATTAAAAACAGCCATTTACTCGGTCGCTTTCAATTGATTAATGATAAAATCCCTGTGCTGTTGGATGTGGGACATAATCCGGAGGCCGTCAAAACATTAGTTGATTATCTAACGGTGACTTTCCCTGGAAAAAGAATACACGCGATTTTTTCAATGATGAAAGACAAGGATATAGCGAGTGTGCTGGAGATTATGAATCCGGTCGTCTACGATTGGTTTTTTGCCCCCTTGGCCAACCCAAGAACAGTGACCGAACCGGTTATGCGGGAGCTTTTTTCACAAAGTTCAGTGGCACGGGCAAGCTTTGGTTTTAGCGGTTTTGCGCAAGCTTATAACGCGGCAAAAAGCCAGTCACTAGACGATGATTTACTACTGGTTTTTGGATCGTTTTTTTTAGTATCTGATTGTTTAAATGAATTTGAGAAAAGGTGAGTTGAGAAAATGAATCAAGAATTAAAACAACGGTTGATTGGTGCTCTGGTGGTTACGGCTCTGGCTGCCATTTTTATTCCTATGCTGTTTGATGACCCTGTTGATAATAGTGGCCAGTCGGTCAGCGAACTGGTTATACCGGCAACACCCGTTAACACGGGCGAAGAATCTGCCAATAAATTACCAACCAGTGCCAATCAGGTTTTAAATGCGCCTGATTCGGGTTCTGAAAAAATAGTAAACACCGAAGAAGAAGCCGAGCTATCTGCAGATAATCAGCTTTCCCAAGACGCGTCTTCAAATGATGCACCCGAAGCCGATATGGCAGAAGGCGATGAACCCGCGAGTGACGAGCCAATCAGTGATGGCTCATCAACGACTTTGGATACCGGTGTTGTAAACAAAACCAATAAATCGCTAAAAACCCAAAAAGCCCTTTCCGGAGCTGAAGCAACTCAGGAACCGCCATTGGAGGCTGAATCCGATATCGGTAATGAGACACCTAAAAAATCACTAAAAAAAACGGAAGCACCAGGGACTAAATCGGCTGAAAAAGTAAACGCTTTAATTACGTCGATAGATAACACCACCGATAAAACGGTTGTTAAGCCTGTAACATCAAAATCTGAATTGAGTCGCTGGACGCTTCAGGCCGGTACTTTTAGTAAAAAAGAAAATGCCGTGACTCTGGTGGAAAAATTACGTAAACAAGGTCTACCCGTGACGATGGAGGCAACTAAAGGCGCAGGTAATGCAACCCTCTATCGCGTTAAAGTGGGGCCTACGCTCGACAAGAAACGCGCGGTAGAAATGAAGGCAAAAATGGATAGTCAAAAAATACAATCGCTCTTGGTTGCCGAGTAATACATAAATTTAAATTTTAAAAATGATCTGGGTAGACTATGTAATTATCGGATTGGTACTCATTGCCTTGGTAACAGGCTTCCTGAAAGGCTTTAGCTTGGAGTTTTTTTCATTTGTATGCTGGCTGTTGGCAATCGGGATTGGTTTAAATTTTAGCCGGGAATTTTCTGTTTTCCTGGAATCCGTTATCCCCCATCCTTTACTTAAAACCCTGGCGTCTTTTTTATCGTTGCTTTTAATCACCCTGCTGGTGGGTCGCTTAATCCAGGCACTTTTGGGTGAAGCCATAAAAAAACCAACATTAACATTGACAGATCGCTTGGGGGGAATGGTTTTTGGTGTTTTACGCGGCACGGTTGTTGTTGTGGTATTAGTCATGCTGGCAGGGCTAACCGCCTTGCCGAATGATGTTTGGTGGAAAAAATCAAAATTGCTGCCATCTTTTCAAACCTGCGCGATATGGTCACTAGACCATATTCCGTCAGCACTGGCTGAATATATTCATTATCGTTAACAACTTTTAGATTTAATAAAAAATTATGTGTGGTATTACTGCTATCGTTTCACATCAAGCTGTCAATCAAGAACTCTATGATGCACTGACAGTCTTGCAACACCGTGGTCAAGATGCTGCCGGCATAGTTACCTGCGAGCGCGGGCGCTTGCATTTGCGTAAAGATAATGGCTTAACCCGAGATGTATTTAACAACGCTCAGATGTTAAAGCTAAAAGGCAACATGGGTATTGCCCACGTTCGCTACCCAACGGCGGGTTGCACCAGTTCTGCCGAGGCGCAACCGTTTTATGTTAACTCCCCTTTTGGACTGACGCTTGCTCATAACGGTAATTTAACCAATACCGAGGAATTGAAAAAAGCCCTGTTCGTAGAGGATCAACGCCATATTAATACCGATTCTGATTCTGAAGTCCTGTTAAATGTTTTTGCTCATGAGCTACAAAGCTTGGGTAAACTGGATTTAAGTGTCGATGATATTTTCCAGGCCGTCAGAGGAGTTCATCGCCGCTGCCGTGGCGCTTATGCGGTGGTTATTATGATCGCAGGGGTTGGAATTTTGGGTTTCAGAGATCCTCATGGTATAAGACCCGTGGTGTTTGGTAAGAGAGAAACCGAACTGGGCCCTGATTTTATGATTGCCTCAGAAAGTGTTGCGCTGGATGTGCTGGGCTTTGAGCTTATTAGAGACATAGAACCTGGCGAAGCCATTTTTATTGAAGAGTCCGGCATCTTACATACCCAGCAGTGCTCTGAAGTTGTTGATCATTGTCCCTGTATTTTTGAGTATGTTTATTTTGCCCGCCCGGATTCAATTATTGACGACATTTCGGTCTACAAAGCGCGTCTGCGTATGGGTGATAAACTGGCAGCAAAAGTCATCAGAGAATGGCCTGATTATGATATCGACGTGGTTATCCCGATACCGGACACCAGTAGAACCGCTGCACTGCAAATGGCCAACAAGCTGGGCGTTAAATACAGCGAAGGGTTTATGAAGAACCGTTATATCGGTCGAACTTTTATTATGCCCGGCCAGAAAATGCGTGAAAAATCGGTCAGACAAAAGCTCAATGCCATTGGTCTTGAATTTGGCGGCAAAAACGTGTTGTTGGTTGATGATTCGGTGGTGAGAGGCACGACTTCTGCACAAATCATCCAAATGGCAAGGGATGCAGGTGCCAAAAAGGTATACTTTGCTTCTGCTGCACCACCGGTTCGCTATCCCAATGTTTATGGCATTGACATGCCGGCTGCGAATGAACTGATCGCCCATGATCGAACCGAGGATGAAGTCTGTGAGGCCATTGGTGCTGATCGCTTGATTTATCAGGATCTGAGTGATTTAATTGAAGCGGTTCGTAAAGGCAACCCCAGTATTAAACATTTTGATACGTCATGTTTTAGTAAAGAATACATTACCGGCGATATTGATGATGCCTATCTGGAGCGTACCGAGTCGCTGCGTAACGACAATGCTCAAGCCGAACGCAACTCCGAAAAATCCATTATTGAAATGTTATGACAGGTACAAGGCGAAAGGTGCAAGGCGAAAGATACAAGCATTTAACCCAATTACAACTTACCTTTGGCCTTTTTAGCCTTTCGCCTTTAGCCTTTTTAGCCTTTAACCTATGAACGACATTAACCGGAACGACTACTCTCTCGAAACTCAAGCAATCAGAACGGGACATAAGCGCACTCATGAAGATGAGCATAGCATCCCGATTTTTGCGACCTCCAGTTATGTGTTTAAAAGTGCTGAAGAAGCGGCTTTGCGTTTTACCGGAAAAAAACCGGGTAATATCTATTCCCGGTTTACCAATCCAACCGTCAATGCCTTTCAAGAAAGATTGGCACTCATGGTAAAGGGCGAACGTTGCCTGGCTTTTGCATCGGGCATGGCTGCGATTATGGCAGTGGGTATGGGTCTGCTTAAATCAGGCGATCATGTGGTATGTTCTCGTGGTGTATTTGGTAATACGGTATTGGTATTTCAAAATTATTTTGCAAAATTTGGTG
>CAIMDR010000232.1 GCA_903839795.1 uncultured Methylococcaceae bacterium
AAGTCTATTTTTGATATTTACTGTGAGAGTATCACTGGTGAGCGTTTTATCGTCGAAATGCAAAAAGCCAAGATGCACTTTTTTAAAGAGCGGTCTTTGTTTTACTCCACCTTTCCTATTCGTGAGCAAGGTCATAAAGGGCTTTGGGACTTTCATCTATTACCGGTCTACTTTATCGCTATTTTAGACTTTAAATATGACGAGAAAGAAGATGAACGCAAGTTTCGCCGTGATGTCTGTTTAAAAGATCAAGACGGCGATGTCTTCTATGACAAACTGCACTTTAAGTTTTTACAAATGCCCTTGTTTAATAAACAGGAACACGAGTTAGAAACCCATTTTGACAAGTGGGTGTATTTCTTAAAGCATCTGGAAGACTTTGACCATATCCCGACCATTTTAAATGAACCCATTTTTACCAAAGGCTTTGAAATTGCCAGTGTTGCGCATCTCAATGCCGACCAATACGATGCCTATATCAAGAGTGTGTTGTCTTATAACGAAGCTAAAGCGGTGTTAGATACGGCATATCAAGACGGTAAGCTTGAGGGTAAGCTTGAGGGTAAGGCTGAGGGATTAATTGAGGGTAAGCTTGAGGGATTAATGGAGGGTAAGCTCGAGGGTCAGTTAGACGAAAAGTTCGAAGTGGCGAAATCAATGTTAAACAAAGGCTTTGACATTAGCCTGATAGCTGACATCACAAAGCTCTCTGAGCAAGACATTAAGGCGCTGCTTTCATGATACGGTCGATTCAATGGCAGGCACACAGTTAAATGACACGCGCACGTTAGGGACAGGTCGCGACCTATCCCTACGGTGTTTCACATAAAAAAAGCCGGGCAGTAATACCGCCCGGCTTTTTTGTATTCAAGTCAAGCGTATCACCATCACTGCGCTAAAACCTTCCAGACATACGCTTTCACAGCGGTATTCAGAATAATGGGATAACCTTTATTTTGCCAGCGGGGATCGTTAGGGTCAATAGTGGTGTTTGTGGCTACATCCAGCAATCGTGAGCGTTTTAACAACGCTGGATTGCCTTCCCAACTTAAAAAGACAGTACTGCCAACGGGATTGGCGCGGATTTCAAAACGCCAGTTATCGACGGTATTACTCACGGCGTGAAAATCACTGGCATAATCAGCGGCTTTAACGCCCCAGTCTGGGTGTGGAAAAACCAGCGTCAAATACGGTGCGGCAAACGGTGCCATTTTGGCGACATCATGCTTGTCGAAGCCTAAGGCCGCATCGTGTAATTGCCCTAGTAGGGCACCATGATCTTTCCAACCCGTGACTGAATTATCCACTTTTAAACGGATAGACCAATCATTGGGGTTTGATAAAGATTGTGGGTTAATAGGATTGCTGACAGTAGGCACGGTTGCAGCGGCTGCGGGTGACACCACACCATCTAACCAACCGAGATACCAGGGCATAGCCAGTTTCGCAACTTGCTCAACGGGAGGTACTACCTGATTAAGACCCAAAATCTGCTGAGTCGATTGTTCGGCTGGAATCAACAACTCAACGGTATGCCCAAATGCCTTTGGCAGTACATTAATCCAGAAAGATTTAAAGTATTGCAAGTTGGGCGTGCTGGGATAAGGTGCCACGTCGGTAAACGCATCATAACCGGTGCCATTCCAGATATTAACGGTGTTACTGATATAGCCTGCGGTATTGGCTTGCTCAGGGGTTAATGTTGACGAAGAACCATCGACTCGAATCCGTACTTTTGTCCAGTCAACCGGATAAGGGAATGGATTGCCGACCAGATTGTAGCGATTATCGCCTGTCACGGTAGTAACGGTAATGGCTTTACAACCATTAGTCGAGTAACAGCCTTGTGCGTGGGTGACATCCGCAGGGGTGGCAGTACCTGTTATGGTTAAAATGCCCTTGGTCGGTGCTTGATAGCTTTTAAGCCAGTAACCCGTTCCGACGTTCAATATATCATTGATTAATAAGGGGCGATAAGCAGGCACAGCACTCACGGGTCTATCTTCAATAATCCAACCGATACCGGGTGTGGCGGTAGCATAGTGGGCTGTGTTTAGATTAGAGGGTGTACCTGTACCCAATACGCCCGCTATAGTACTGGTAGCCGGAACACAGGGTAAAGCCAACATTTGCCAAAGGGCGCCCACACCGCCAGTGCCGGTGGTTAGGGGTAGGCCTGAGCCACACGTTAAGGCATTAAGTACACCCCAATAACTGGTAGGTGAGTTAGTTTGCGTTTCGCTAGCGATGTCAGTAAAACTACCACCGGCATATACAGTGCTACCGCTGATGGCCAAGGCGTTAACGGTGCTATTGGCATTAGGGTTCCAAGTGGTACTCAGGCTGCCATCCGTGCCGATCGCTGCCAACCTGTTGAGACTTGCAGCTAAAGTAGCTAACTTTTATGCTATGATTAAGCAGATGTTTAACCCCTACTCTCGCAATACATGATCAGTAAATACTTCAATCCTTACACGGACTTCGGCTTTAAAAAAC
>CAIMDR010000233.1 GCA_903839795.1 uncultured Methylococcaceae bacterium
AGTTGATGCGTATGACCTCTAAAAAAATAGCCCTACAATGGTAAGTATTCAGTCCCCCTCTTTGAAAAAGAGGGGTTAGGGGAGATTTAATTAGATAAATCCCCCTCAATCCCCCTTTTTCAAAGGGGGAGGTGAATAATTACCTACAATGTGCATTCGGGATTTTTTCCTATAGGAGACGGGGCGCTTTTCGTTGAAAATAGATATTTTAGGCTCCCGCATTAAGTTGATAGCCATTTTATAACACAAACAATAGTATTCATGAGCATCCCTCTCTTTAAAAGGCGGCCTTGGTTGGCAGCGTTACCTCTTTCCTTGTTGACAGTTCAGGCGCTTGGAGCGGATGCCTCTTCAACGCCAACAACTCCATCCATGTCACTATTCAAGCACTGGTTTATGACACCGGAGCAGCCCAAAACCAAAACACCTGAACAAGTAGTTGAGAACGAGAAGCCTGCAAAATCTGAGGATAAAGCACTCAAGGCAACTGGCGATGCTGTCGTTGCAGCACATCCGGTGGATGTTTTTGAACTGCCCGACCTAGAAGTTGTTAGCAATACGCCGCTGGGTACTACCGGCTTGGAACTTAAAAAAATTCCCGGCAACGTGCAGTCTGCCGAGGATGAAGACATTAACCGTCACGAAGCGTTTGGCTTGACGGACTTCATGAATCGCCGTCTGGAAAGCGTCAATATTAATGACACCCAGAATAATCCCTACCAACCGGATATTTCTTATCGCGGCTTTACCGCATCTCCTCTTTTGGGTACGCCCATCGGGTTATCGGTTTATCAGGATGGCGTGCGCGTCAACGAGCCGTTTGGCGACACCGTTAACTGGGATTTGATTCCGCAAATAGCTATAGCCAGCATGGAAATAGTGCCGGGTTCCAATCCATTATTTGGTTTAAATACACTGGGTGGCGCGTTGTCGGTCAGAACCAAAAGCGGGGTCAGTCATCCCGGTTTTAACGCCCAATCCAGTGGCGGTTCTTATGGTCGCCAAACCTATCAGGCCGAATATGGCGGCTCAAAAGGCAATTTTGATTGGTACATTGCCGGCAATCTTTTCCGTGACAATGGTTGGCGTCCCTATTCTCCAACCAGTGTCAATCAGACTTTTGGCAAGGTCGGCTGGGAAAATGATCGCACCGATATTGATCTATCGTTCACCTTTGCCGACAACAACATGCAAGGCGTAGGAGGTACACCGCAAAATATGTTGGAGCAAAACTGGAACGCTATTTATACGGCTCCGGACGTTACCAAAAATACCCTGTATTTTTTTAATCTAAAAGGCAGCCATAAGATTACTGACGAATTGCAATTGACCGGCAATAGCTATAATCGCAATAACAACAGCAGCAGTCTTAACAGCAATACCGGGACTTGTGGTGATCCATGTCTCTTAAATGAAGCAACCGGTTCTTTTCAAGATACTCAAACCAAACAAAACGGAACGGGCGTCAATTTACAATTAACCTCTGATTACAAAATCTATGCACATGACAATCAGCTGGTCGTTGGTGGCGGCTATAATGTCGGCGATACCCGATTTTCCATGGGGTCGCAGGACGCGGTTTTTACGCCAACCCGGTATGAAGTTGCCACCACTCCACTGACAACCGGCGTGATGATCAAGGGGCAAAACACCTATTCCACTGTTTTTGCCACCAATACCTATTCCGTATTCGACTGGTTACATGCCAACACCTCGATAAACTGGATGCAGGCACAGGTGCAAACTACCGACCAAATAGGAACCGCGCTGAACGGTAAAGATGTTTATCAACGTGCAAATCCCTCGGCGGGCTTAACCTTTAATCCGTTGGATGCATTTTCATTGGATACTCCGCTTAAGGAGTTGACGACTTATTTTAACTACAACGAAGGTTTTCGGGTACCGACAGCCGTTGAGTTAAGTTGCGCCGACCCGCTTGCGCCCTGTAGTTTACCGAACAGCATGATTTCCGACCCGCCGTTGAAAGCAGTGGTTTCTCATACCCTGGAAGTGGGTGCGCGTGGTAAATTTAATGAAGCACTCAAATGGAATTTTGCGCTGTACCAAACCCGTAACACCAACGATATTTTATTTTTAAGTAGTCAAGACAGCAATGTTAACGGCTATTTCCAGAATGTGGGCGAAACCCTGCGACAAGGCGCCGAGTTTGGTTTAAGCGGTCTGGCATGGGATAAATTGAATTGGTATATGAGCTATGGTTTTGTTGATGCGACTTATCAAACGACAGCCGTGCTTAATAATGCGCTGGGGCCGGAAACCGTTACTCCCGGCAGTAGAATCCCCAGTATTCCGCAAAATACCTTAAAGGTGGGCGCTGAATACCAAGTGTTTCACAACGGATTTTTAGGCAGTGATTTGCAATACGTTTCCAGCCAATATGCACGCGGTGACGATCAGAACCTCTACCCACAAATACCCAACTATACCGTGGTTAACCTTAATGCCCGTTATGTTGTGACCAAAAATATTGAGTTGTTCGCCACAGGTCGTAACGTTCTTGATAACCACTACACTTCGTTTGGGCAACTGGGAACAAATTTTTTCCAAAACAATCAGACCACCACCTTTATGGGGCCAGGTGCTCCGGCAACCGGTTATGCCGGTATCCGCATACATTGGAACTAAACTATCCCGTAATTTTCATCTGATGCCGGTCGGGGTTTGCAACCCTGACCGAAACATTTAAAAACTTCAGCCGCTTTTAAAACCTAAGTGGCAACTATTCAGTCCCCCTCTTTAAAAAAG
>CAIMDR010000234.1 GCA_903839795.1 uncultured Methylococcaceae bacterium
CGCTCCTACGAAGCGTGTAGTGACTATAAAGTGGGGTGATTATTTATTGCAAGTTACCTTACACAATGTACTCAATCACCCGTGAGGAGAGTTAATGTCACAACGTAGTATTATGCCGGGGTTTCGCCCGTCACTTGGGTTTACCGTAATTTACTTAAGCCTGGTGGTTTTAATCCCGCTAAGCACGCTGGTGTTTAAAAGTTTTGAGCTAAATTGGCATGATTATGTCGGAATCATAACCAACAAGCGTGTGTTATCCTCGTTTCGGGTAAGTTTTTCCACGGCACTGGTAGCCGCTTTAATCGCCAGTTTTTTTGGTTTTATTACCGCCTGGGTATTGGTGCGTTATTCTTTTATCGGCAAACGTTTTTTTCATGCCTTAATCGACTTCCCTTTTGCCCTGCCGACAGCCGTTGCCGGTATTGTCCTGGCCACTATTTTTCAGCCCAGCGGTTTCCTGGGTAAATTGCTGATCGATACCTTGGGCGTGCAAGTGGCCTTTAAACCACTGGGTATTGTGATGGCACTGATCTTTATCAGCATTCCCTTTACAGTGCGCACTGTAGAACCGGTCTTGCTGGAATTTGAATCCAACATGGAAGAAGCGGCATCCAGTCTGGGCGCCACCCGCCTGCAAGTCTTTTGCAAAATTATTTTTCCGAATGTGTTCCCCGCTTTGCTGACCGGTTTTGCTCTGGCTTTTGCCAGAGGTGTGGGCGAGTACGGTTCGGTTATATTTATTGCCGGCAATATTCCTTATATATCAGAAATTGTCCCGCTCTTGATTGTCACCAAACTGGAACAATACGATGAAGTGGGGGCGACAGCCATTGCCTTGACCATGCTGGTTATTTCTTTCGTGCTGCTGCTGTTGATTAATTTGCTGCAACTCTGGGTGCGTAAGCGCTCAGGACAACTTTAAGGACTACGGACATGAATGCCATACCTCAACCCATAAACCCAGCCAAATTGGTTGCGCGTCAACAAGTGGCCCTGCAAGATGCTGACTGGGTCAGATGGAGCTTGATTGCCATAGCGGTCAGTTTTATCAGTTTGTTTATCTGCCTGCCTTTAGGTCTGGTTATTTTTCAGGCCTTTTCAAAAGGTGTCGTCGCTTATTGGTCGGCCTTAGCTCAAGCAGATACACTGGCGGCTATCAACCTGACCTTATTAACCGCCTTGGTCACCGTGCCTTTAAATACCGTATTTGGCGTTACCGCCGCCTGGGCAATCACCCGTTTCGATTTTAAAGGCAAAAGCCTGTTAACCACCTTGATCGACCTGCCGTTTTCAGTATCTCCGGTTATTTCAGGACTGATTTTTGTGCTGTTGTTCGGTGCGGAAGGCTGGTTTGGCGAATGGCTGATGGCTCATGACGTAAAAATTATTTTTGCGGTTCCTGGCATTATTCTGGCTACTTTATTTATCACCTTTCCTTTCGTCGCGCGGCAATTAATTCCCCTGATGCAGGAAATGGGCACCCAAGAAGAAGAAGCGGCACTTTCCTTGGGCGCGGGTGGCTGGAAAACTTTTTGGGCAGTCACCGTACCTAATATTAAATGGGCTTTGTTATATGGCGTGTTGCTGTGTAATGCCAGAGCGATGGGTGAATTTGGCGCAGTTTCTGTAGTTTCCGGTCATATTCGGGGCTTAACCAATACCCTGCCCTTACATGTAGAAGTTAATTATAACGACTATAACATCGTCGGTGCCTTTGCCAGCGCCTCAATCCTGGCGGCTTTGGCTGTCGTTACGCTGATTCTAAAATCGGCGCTGGAATGGAAACAAGGCAACCGATAAGGAATGCGCATGAAATTACTTCGGCATCTTGTTCCCTCGCCCTCTGGGAGAGGGTTGGGGTGAGGGAATATAAACGGTCAAGTATTTCATGCACGATCCTAAGCTTAGCAATTACAATGATTTTATTTTAGAGATTCCATTATGAGTATTTTACTTTCTGATATCAGCAAGAATTTTGGTGCCTTTTCAGCGCTAAACCATATCAATTTGGAGGTTCCGGAAGGCGAACTGGTCGCCTTATTAGGGCCTTCCGGTTGTGGTAAAACCACGCTGTTACGCATCATTGCCGGACTGGAATATGCTGATAAAGGCCGTGTATTAATAAACGGTGCCGATAAAACCAATCAAAATGTCAGCCAGCGCGGCATCGGTTTTGTATTTCAGCATTACGCGCTGTTTCGGCACATGACGGTATTTGAGAACGTGGCATTTGGCTTGCGGGTCAAGCCGCGTCGTGACCGCCCCAGTAACGATATCATTACCAAAAAAGTTCATGCGTTACTGGAACTGGTGCAACTGGACTGGCTTAATGATCGTTATCCGGACCAACTGTCGGGTGGTCAACGCCAGCGTATTGCCCTGGCCAGAGCCTTGGCAGTAGAACCCTCCGTATTATTATTGGACGAACCGTTTGGCGCACTCGATGCCAGCGTGCGTAAGGATTTACGCCAATGGTTACGAAACCTGCATCATGAATTAAATGTCACCAGCATTTTTGTGACCCATGATCAGGAAGAAGCCATGGAAGTGGCCAGTCAGGTTGTTGTACTTAATCACGGACGCATCGAACAGCAAGGCTCGCCGACCGATATTTACGATCATCCGGCCAATGCGTTTGTCTCGCGTTTTATTGGCCAGACCAATATTTTTGATCTGGCCGAGCATGATACTGACTGGTTGCAAACAGCCGGACTGTTGGCACCACAAAGTGAAGGAAAGATTGCCCATGTTCGTCCCCATGATATCATCATTGAAAAATCAAACGCCGATCAAGCGGCTCCTGCGACCGTGAAAGACTGGCAACATCTGGGCGCACTGATTCGTCTTGAACTGGTTAAAAACGGTGCCAATGGCTCGGCAGCACCCGTTTTTGCTGAAATGCCCAATGATCAATTTAAACAATTGGACTTAAATAGAGGCGACAAAGTTGACCTGAAAATACGTCAGGCACACTGGTTTCATTAGTTTTTTAACCTACTCAGCCATTTAAAAACAGGCGTAGGCCGGAATAAGGCTTTTCGAGCGCAAGCGAGAATAAGCGTTTCCGGCGCTGTACTCAGTCGTTAAAAAATAGAACACAGATAAGACGGATTTTACTGATAGACACAGATAAATATATTTTTTATATCATAAAAAACCTAAGGTGTTTTTAGGACTAAAAAAATCCGTTAAAATCCGTAGAATCAGTGTCATCCGTGTTCTATGATCAAAGTCGGAATATACTGAGTAGTTACGATTTTTCTTTGGTTTTCTTCGTGAACTTCGTGTCTTCGTGGTCTGTAATATCTTTAAGTTGATGTGTATCCGGCCTATTGTTTGGGTGCGAATAGGTTGACTATCGGCCAGTGACGGCCAAGCGTAGAAATAATGGGAAGATATTTTGTTTTTTGGATTTTTATCAGAGAGTAAGCTCTGGCTCTCCATTGCAGAGAAAACCAGAGCTTGTAAGACACTGCCCTTAATTAGGGGTGGGCAGAGCTTATATTACTTTACAGCAGGCGCTTCAACAGCAGGTGCTTCAATAGGAGCAGGTGTTGCTGTAGCGGGCGCGGCTGTGGCGCTTGGCGCAGATTCTGGCGCAGCAGATGTTGCTGCGGGCTCTTCTGCTTTGTTACAGCCTGCCAACAATGCCAAAGTAACTAAACCGGCCGCTATGATTGCTTTATTTTTCATAAGTCGTGTCCTCTTGTTTTAAAATGTTATTTAGGGTTTATTTACCCGAAAAATTCAAGGTAGTATTAATGCTAACACAAGAAAGGCAAAAAAGTACCTTTTTTGAGCAGCGGGTATTAGACTGTTTATAGCCTTAACGGTAGCTGAACGGCGTTGCTGTTAACAGCATGATTTACACGCAGGCACTGGGTCAATTGCATTACCGCTTTTAATCGTTATATTATAACGTTTAACTTTAGGTAAATAATGCGTGCTATGACTACTCAAACCCATCCCAATCTGTCGCCTTTAGAGCATAATCATACCCAATGCGTTAGTGAGGCGTTGGTTACCGCTGAGCATTTATGCGTAGAACGCGGCGTGCAATTAACACCTATCCGTCATAAAGTACTGGAACTGATTTGGGAAAGTCATAAAGCAGTTAAAGCCTACCAACTTTTGGATCGGCTTAAACCGTTGCAACAAGCGGCAAAACCCGCGACTATTTACCGTGCGCTGGATTTTTTGATGGAACAAGGTTTAATTCATCGGGTAGAAAGTCTTAATGCGTTTGTCGGTTGTTCCTGTTCAGGTCTTCAACATGAGCAATTATTATTGATCTGCAAAAACTGTGAGGAAGTCGAGGAGCGTTCCGCTAAAAAGGTGATGGCGGCGGTGTCGCAAGAAATTAAACAAGCGGGTTTTATCGTACACAGTAAAGCCATTGAAGTGCATGGCATTTGTGCAAAGTGCCAGACCTTGCCGGGCGTTAACGTTAATAATAGCGTGGGTTAATATTTTTGTAATAGTCACGATATATACTGGATAGATGAGTTAATGAAGCGTGACGGGGTTTGTAACCCCGTTACTCACGTTTTGAAAGCTATTGAAACCTTCAAACGTTTCGGTCGGGGTTGCAAACCCCGACCGGCATCGGTCAACCGGTATCGACCATGAACTAGGCAAATAACGGTTGCAATATGTTATGTTATAACATACCTTAGTAGGTGTTTTAATCATTCTGTCAGTTTATGGTTATGATTAATAACTCAATAAGTCAACGAATCCGCATGCTGTATTTCTGCAATTAATGGTATTCAACTTAACAATTTTATGAATAAAAAACTTGTGATTTTTTTCTTGTCGACCGGTGCGATAGGGTCTGCTGCCTTTGCGGATGATAAGGATATTTATCAACTGGACGATGTGTTTGTTACCGGTACGGGTATAAAACAATCCACTTCAAAATTTGCCCGCCCGGTTACGGAATTGTCGGGAGACGCGCTGCGGGTAAAAATTGGGCAAACCCTCGGTGAAACTTTAAGTAATGAGCCGGGTATTACCAGTCAATCGTTTGGCGCTGGCGTGGGTACTCCGGTTATTCGTGGACAATCAGGTTCCAGGGTGCGGGTTATGCAAAATAGTCTGGGCAATAATGATGTCTCGTCATTAAGTCCCGATCACGCCAATGGTGTCGACCCGATTATAGCGGAACGTGTTGAAGTGTTGCGAGGTGCCTCGACTTTGTTGTATGGAAGCGGTGCCATCGGTGGTGTGGTGAATGTGATTGATAACCGTATTCCTGAAAAAGTCCCTGACAAGTTGCTGGGTGGTGCGGGTGAGCAACGTTATGATTCCGCAACTAGCGAATCTTCAAGTGCGCTTAAACTTGAGGGTGGCAAAGACAAGTTTGCCTATCATGTCGACGGCTTTTATCGTGACCAAGGCAATATGCATATTGGCGGGCAACCGATAGATGAGGCAGCGGCGCGTGCCACCGACCCTACTCTTGAAGGCACGGCTGTACTGGATAATCCTTACGGACTTCTTAATAATTCAAATGCGCGGTCACGCGGTGGTTCGGCGGGCGCGTCTATGATTAGTGATGCTGGACTGGTGGGTGCGGCGATTAATAGTTTGGATAAAAACTATGGTATTCCTCCCAATGGCACGGGCAGTGCGCCGGTTAGAATTCAGCTTAATCAAACCAAATACGATGTTAAGGGGCAACTTAATAAACCTTTCGCCTTTGCTGAAGCAGTGCGGATGAAGTTGGGTTATACGGATTATAAGCATGTTGAAATAAGTGGCGGTGTACCAGCGACGACGTTTCTTAATCAATCCTATGAAAGCCGTTTGGAACTTGAGCATCAACCGCTAGGCATCGTAAAAGGCGTGCTGGGTTTTCAATCAGCCAATAGTCAGTTTTCGGCGCTGGGGACAGAAACCATCGTGCCAAAATCGGCTATTGATTCTTACGGTTTGTTTGCTGTTGAGTCTTTTGCGCTGGGCAAGGTGACTTATGATTTAGGTCTGCGCGGTGAATGGCAAGGCATTGCTCCGGAAACAACGTATAGCAGTGTTTCCTACATTCCGTTAAGCGGGGCGGTTTCGGCGTTGTGGGATATTACCAAGCAGCATCAACTCAATCTGGCGGTTACTCAATCCCAACGGGCACCGCAAATACAGGAATTGTTTTCTAATGGGGTTCATGAGGCCACCATGAGCTATGAAAAAGGCGATGTAAACCTGCGTAAAGAAATTTCTTATAATCTGGATTTGGGCTATAAATTTAATGCCGATTGGATGACATCAGAGTTAAATCTTTTTCATAATTGGTTTAATGATTATATTTATCAACAACAAGCCAATTACGTATTTAACGAGGGTTTGCCAGCGCCTGGATTTGAGCCAAGTTGCACGGGAGCGCCTGGCGCTTGTCTGCCGGTCTTGCAAAGCGCCCAAGCCAATGCCGTTTTTAAAGGCTTTGAAGCCAAGACGATATTTCCGTTAATGCAAAACCGTTATGGCGCAGTGGATTTGACTTTATTTGGCGACTATACCCGTGGCTCGTTTGATCAAGGGGGCAATGTTCCGCGTATGCCGCCGCTGCGTTATGGTTGGCAGTTAAGTTACGCTAAAGGTGACTGGTCAAGCGATGTAAAGCTGACGCGAGGCGAAGCGCAGACTTATGCCGGTGATAATCAATCCACCACACCGGGTTATTTGTTGCTGAATTTGGGCGCACAATATCAGTTGGCAAGCTTTCATGACTCCCAAGTGATGCTGTTTGCCAAAGGCAAAAATATGCTCAATGAAAATATACGCAACTCAACCTCGTATTTGCGTAATTTTGCACCCGATCCGGGACGCAGTGCAGAAATTGGCATTCGGGTGAGTTACTAAAGTTTTAAAAGCATTTCACCACGAAGACACGAAGAACACGAAGTTTTGCTTTTCCTCATGATGCGGGACATTTTTTGGTAGGGGCGGGCTTTACGCCTGCCCTTTAATGCCACG
>CAIMDR010000235.1 GCA_903839795.1 uncultured Methylococcaceae bacterium
TAAAACCTTTATTAACAACGACTTCATAGGTATCGGCTTGCTCCCAAAAATGTTCCGCCATTTGGGCGCGAATGGTCTTGGCAAGTAATTGGCTGTTATTGCTCAAGACGTTATTCACTTCATCGTTTGATGACAGATAGCTTTGTAAATGCGCCACAGCTTGTGTTGACAAGCAATAAATTAAATCAGCATGATCATCATAAGAAATGTCGTCATAATCAATGAGAGCGCGGACAATGTAATTTTCCGGATTTGCTTCGCTCAAACCAATTTGAGACGCCATCCGTTCTTGCAAGTTGGTTTGCAGGCTTTGAATCAGAATATCCCGCTCTGACGGTTGCAGATTCAAGCCGCTCATATCCAAAGTAAAGGGTTTATAGCCATAACTGATTTCACCTTTGGGTACAACGACAACACGTGGAATATCTATGGTTTGCTTCACCATCAATGCCGTCACTTTTGCGACAATATCGGCAACGTCAACGGGATTGTCCTCTTCAGGTAACGATTGTTGGCCACTGCTCAGATGTTCCGTGACAGCCTGGACAACAGAGGCTTGCACATGCCCATGTAATAACGCTTTGCTGGTGGCAACTATTGCCGGGCTGTGTTGAAACTTGTTCAATTCCGTCATGGCATAGTGGGCAACTGCCGTTTCTGCAACGCTACTAAACAACGGCGAATTAGTGTTGCCCGATGGCGGATAAGCCATACCACCAGTGTTGCCGCTAATCATCACTTCAAGATTTGAACTGACGGCGACACTTTCAGTTTTTACGTCATTTGACGGTGCGTCAAGAATGACCTGCTTCAAGCGCAACGGATTGGCAGGATTATTGGCTTCATCAATTATTTCCTGAAAACGGTCATGCGCCACAATATTTAAACGGTCAACAGCCGTCACGCCGGTACGTTTGCCATAAGGTAAGCGCAAACCACGGCCAATGGACTGTTCAATTAAGGTTCGCGCATTAGCTGCGCGTAACGGCACAATGGTATAAAGATTGGTGACATCCCAACCTTCTTTTAGCATGTTGACGTGTATCACCACTTCCGTGGGTTCATCTGTGCTTTCTACCGCCAGTAACCGGCTAATCATTTCTTCTTCGGCAGCGCCGGTTCTACTGCTATCCACTTGAATTATTTTACCTTTGTAACGGCCATCAAAAAACGCCGCTGACTCCATCAGTTCCAGCAACTGTGCGGCGTGTGTCGTATCTCTGGCAATAACCAGCATAAACGGTTTAACAATGGCGACCTCATTTTCACGCGCATAAGTCAGCAACTCCACTTTGGTCGCCTCATGCAAGCGGATGCCGTCCATTAATTTGATGCGCTCCACTTCTTCTTTGGTGTGTTGCGACGCATCAAAATTACGTTGCGTGACCACGGCAGGCTCTTTGACAAAACCATCATCCATCGCCATTGATAAGGGGTAATCAACGACGACATTTTTAAACGGCACCGGCCCTTTACTGCTTTCCGTAAACGGAGTTGCCGTTAATTCCAGTCCCAGCAGCGGTTTCAATTCGTTCAGTGCGCGAACACCGGCATCGGCTCTATAACGGTGTGATTCATCCATCAACAACACCAAATCCGGCAATTCCGCCAGATAATTAAAGTAGCTATCGCCCAAGTATTCTGACAAACGTTTAATCTTTGGCTGCTTGCCGCCACGCACTTCGGAATTGATTTTTGAAATATTGAAAATGTTGATGGAAACAGCCGCAAATAAATCCAGCGCACGGCCTTTGACTTCATAGTCATCGCCGGTAATGATTTTGGGTGAGTTGATGGCAAACTCGGCAATACCCTTAAAGACATACTTTTTGGTGTTGGGCGTAAAGTCGGCAATCAGTTTGTTATAAATGGTCAGATTGGGTGCCAACACAAAAAAATTGCTGATGCCATGCGCGATATGTAAATAACTGATAAACGCCCCCATCAAACGGGTTTTTCCCACACCGGTTGCCAAGGAAAAACACAGGGACGGAAATTCCCGTTCAAAATCGGACAGCTTGGGAAACTCAAGCTTTAAAGTTTCCAACACCTCGGCAACATCCCGTTTCGGATGCAGCATATCCGGTGATGCGGCAATGGCCCGCTGCAAAGCTTCCAATGAATCGCGCTGTGGTTTACGTAAACTCAACCGCCCTGAAACGGTTTGAAACACTTTTTGGCTCATGCGTTTTGCTCCTGATTTGGTAAACTGGCGGCATAGATTGTCAACTTTAACTCCATATCGGCAATATTTTCGTAAACCGGCTTTTTCCCCGATAACTTCTCGCTTTCTGCTAAAATCACGTCCACACCTGAACCCCGTCTATCCATTAAATATTCACGTCCCAACCCTGAATCGCGCACCTGATAGTAACGGGAAAATAAACTGGCAAGCACCTCGTTACGGGGCATTGACATCATTTGCATCGTTTCAACGGTCATTGAATTAGGCAGTGCGCCGGGTGAATATAACTCTAACCTGTCCGCAAATAAATGTAAGCGAATACGACTATTACTCACCGAATAATCACGATGTGCCACAGCATTAACCACAGCTTCAAACACCGCACGTAAGCTATATTGAGGGTAATCAATACGCCCTAAAACCTTTCGGGCAGGCACTTTCATATTCAAGCGCACAAAATCAAAAGCATCCCAAATTTGCCTGTCCAAGGGGCCATCAAAGTCTTTAGCATCCACTTGATCTTGCGGATCATTAATCAAACCACTATAAGCAACGGCTTGAATATAAGCCGAAGGAAACCATTGCGTAGGTTTTAAGGTACATAACAAGACACCCGCCACGCTTAAGCGCGGCTCGCCCTCGTCCTCTGCGGTTAAATGCAGGCGGTGCATTTGTATCGCCGGATCACCTTCGTTGGCTTTTAAAAAATTGCGCATTAACAACGCATCAGCCTGGCTAAGCTGAGTGGTGGGTACCGCCAATTCTTCAAAACGCATTAAACGGGACTGACTGCGCTGTTGAAACAATCTTGCCAAGACCTCGGGTTTCATTTCACGCTTGGCATGAGCAACACGTTTAAAATAGCCATTGGGGCTTTTGTGCACCATTAAACTACGCAACACTTGCACGATAATCACGGGCTGTAATTGCCCTGCACTGTCCGGCAATTCAATATGCCGAGTCATAATATCCAAGGGCGGGTCAATCTTGTTTTGACACAATTCAGCCAACCACTTTTCAACCGTATCCAAAGCGGCATAAGCTATACCTAATACCGCTTTAGAATCATCCACCCCTAAAATTAAGGTGCCGCCATTGGCATTGGCCATAGCCGCTAATTCATCCGCCAAACTATCTGGGTGAGGCGCATCAACTTTAGTCCGACTACGCATTATCACGCGCTTAAATTCCAACGTAGAGTCTTCGCCTAAACGAATGCGTTTTAACCAATCGTCGACCGTCATCATCTGTGATTGATTCATAACGCATTCTCATTAAACAAATCCAGCGTTTGATTATCTTTTTTTATTTTCTCCACACTTTTCTTTAAAGTGACAGCCAATGCTTTACTTTCTAACTCTCTAGAAGAAGCACTTGATGATAATCCGGCCATCGGCAAGTTGGCCACATTTAAGCTGTAATCGTCATGCGCCCACTCACAACGCGATAATACCATCTTGGGGATTTTCTTTAAGGTAAGATTTTGAAACTGATCCGACTTGCCACGAAACGCCGCACAACACACCAACAACGAACGGTCACCGCCGACTTCATCTGACAATTCTTCCAGTTGCTGATGTGACAGGTTCTGTGTCGTGACATAAATGAAATCCTGCTCAGACGAATAGCCATGATTCCACCATTGACTATCAGACGGTGCGGAAGTGAAGCCTTCCAATTTGCATAAGGCTTCTGCCAGCATGGCTGGATTATAGTTTTTATTGACCACCCAGTTGCCCCAACGGTCTTGTTCCAGTAAGGACGGAGCCAAACTGTAATAACGAAAACCGCCACCGCCTTCCCAGTTTACAGCTTTGGAAATACCGCCTTGATCTTCACCGTCGATGACTTTTTTAAGACGAGGAATAATGTGGGTGTGGCAATGTTCGCCCAACTCAATCATGATCCAACGACGGCCCATTTTGTGGGCGACTGCACCGGTGGTGCCGGAACCTGCGAAGGAGTCCAGGACTAGGTCGCCTGGGGTGGTTGCGACTTGAATCACCGTCTGTATTAGTCGTTCTGGTTTAGGAGTTGAGA
>CAIMDR010000236.1 GCA_903839795.1 uncultured Methylococcaceae bacterium
ATTTTTTAAACGTTGTGACGCACATTTAAGTCGAGACGACTTAACGCTGTTATTTAGCCATTACCCGTCCAAATAAATCCGTTGCCACTATCGCTTCCAGCCATTTATTTAAAGCCGGATAAGCCGACTCCCGAAACCAATCACTGTCCACACCGGCAAACTGACGAATAAACGGAAAAATAGCCACATCGGCCAACGAAAATTTATTTCCGCATAAATAACTGGAAGCCGTTAATCGGGTTTCAAGTTCTGTTAAAAACACTTCCGCCTGTTGCCGATAATACGCCTGAGAGAAATCCGGATATCGATCTGCATATTTATAGCGATCCAGATACTGTTTAAAATCCCCGTCATTCCATTGGATTAACCTGTCCGTGTCAACGCTAACACGCAGCCAGTGCTCAGGATCGTGCTGCACCAATGCCCAGCGCATAATATCCAGACTTTCTTCAATCACCACACCATTAGCAAGCTGCAATACAGGTACTGTGCCTTTAGGTGATATGTCCAATAAGTGCTGCGGCTTGTTTTTTAATTCCACTTCCCTAATTTCTACAGGAATACCCGCATAAATAACTGCCATTCTGGCTCTGATTGCATAAGGGCAGCGCCTGAAGCTATATAAAACGGGGAGGTTATTTGCCATCTTCAGGTCTTTTGGTTTGCTTTCATTGGGTGGTTCCAGTATCGCGGTTCTCAAACTGGAGCTTGGGAACCAGAAGAACCTGTCAGGCGAGGATAAAGCCGTCACCCGCGACTAACTACCTGACTGGATTTTGCTCCTATTGATCTTTTTGAGCTAGCAGGGCTTTTAAACGCTCGATTTCAGCTATTCCGAGTTCTTCCCGTTGTTGCGCCACTTGCTTTTCTTGCAAAGCTAATTCTTCGCGTTTTTGAGCGGCCTCTTCGCGTTTTTGCGCCGATTGCTTTTCTTGCAAGGCTAATTCTTCGCGCTTTTTCGCCGCTTCTTCACGCTGGTTCGCTTGTAATAGTGCTCTCCTCGCCTGCTCCAATTCATGCTGAATCGTGCGTTGCTCACGCAAATATTCTTGCCGGGCTTGGTATTGGTAATAGTGCTGATCTTTTTCTGAAAAGGTACTTAAGGTGCTCATGGCTTGTTTCATCTCCCGGGTAATCATCCAGTCTGGCAAGGCTTCATCGTTGAGTTGCTCGCCCTCTCTAAAGAATTTTAACCAACGCTGATCTTCAGTTTCAACGTGGTTTGCCTTAAACTTTTTTAGTTCCAGCAGCCATATACCGCCATGTTGCGTCAAGGTATTACCTTGCTCATCACGCATTTTATAATGATGCAGGTGCTCGTTATCAGCGCTGATCAGGTTTTCTGCCAACAGCCAAATAGAATAAGTCGGTTTAAGCTCAAGATAATCTTGACCGCTTTTAAGTTGTTGGCTGTAGATGTCGGCCCAGTTGTAAATAATACGGGCGGGCAAATGACCGTAACTGGTCAGTTGGATTTCAATTTGATAGAGCCGGTCATGACTATCTCGGGCTTTAACATCAACAATGCTGAGCTTGTCACTGAGAAATTCTTTATCATTGTACGGATTCAAGATTTCAACCCAGACCAAGGGTTCGATAAGGTCTTGCGCCAAAAATGCATTCAAAAAGTGAATTAACAGATTACGGTTTTCTTCTGAACCCAGCAGGGCTTTAAAGACACAATCTATTTTTGGATCAATGGCGTGACGCATGGGGAATTAATTAATCAAAAAATATTTAATCGTTTGATTGTAAAGCGTTATGGATTGACTGGCAATAAAAAAAGCAATAACCAACACACGCAGAATTTAAATCAATCAACTCTAATCTTAATACCGTTAGGAACAGGTCGCGACTTGTTCCCACATCGCTTAATTCGCATTTAAGTTTACTCTGAACCCAGTTATTTCTTCAGTAATTTTACTTTAATGACTGGTTCCCCATCTGGAGCTTGGGAATCAGTAATAAATTGCTTAATCCACGAAAGATAGGTATTCTCTGTACTCAAGCTATAGCGCTTGAAGCGAATCTTGTAGCGCTCATTTATGCTCTGGCTAACATAAACAATAGGTTATATTAATCGAGCATGATTATATGAAAATTTACAATTATTATTACGACAACTAATGTCGTATATATTCCGTTAGGCGGGTATCATCTGCTTGGCTCTAATGTACATGCCATTTACACGGAGCGAATCAATGTCATTAATTGAACAAATTTTTGAAGCCACCCAATCAAATGCTTTAACTCAGCCATTCACAGTTGAACAAATGAAGATATGGTTGGTAAGCAAGGCTATTGTTAAAAGCGATGGAAGTAAATACGCCGAAGCATCAATTGATGCAATTCTTTCAAACTCGGACGTTAAAAATAGCCCCACAACAAACAAAAATAGAAAAGTTCTGCTAAGTAGAATAAATGAACACGGAAATAAGGAGTACTGGTTTTAAATATTCATGCACTAATCGTGATTTGTAATCTAGGTACTTAGATTTTTAATTACTGAGATAATCTGAGCTGATGAACGAACTTAAAAAGCCCGTTCATCAAAACCTTAATTCTTACATTATGTTTTTTTATATGAAGCAATTACAACTACTTATGTCGCTCATACTTTTTACAACCTTGCTAACTGGTTGCGGAAAAGCTGAGCTTAATCCTGAATGCGTGATGAACGGACTGGGGAGTGGATACTGTTCATTCACAAATGTTGGAAGCAGTGCTGGCTCGGTCTGTGGAATTGTTACTGTCAACTCTACAATGTCAAAAGAGTATAAGACTGAGGGAGAATCTGAATCTGAATCATCGACAGTCATTTGTTCTGGTGAAATAGAACCATCTTCGACAAACAAAGTTGAGTTTTTTGTCCCGAATTTAGAAACTTTATGTAAATACGGAAAATGGTCTGACTATTGTAATTTTGCATGGAGAGCCAGATAGGTCGGACACATGCTTTTCGTGTCCGACATTTTCGCGTTAAAATGTACGAATGGCATTGAAGAAATCTCTCGATATTTTGATTTTGACCGTTGAATGTTGGGCAACGAAAAGATGTTGCTCAACCTATATCACTGATTTTATTTTGAAGTAGCGTAGGTCGGGTTAGCGATAGCGTAACCCGACACAATGC
>CAIMDR010000237.1 GCA_903839795.1 uncultured Methylococcaceae bacterium
ACGCATTTGCTTGGTCACATCGCTAAGGCTCAATGCATTTTTTCCAAAAGGGGCGCTCATAAATTGGTCTCATCGGTAAAGTCAGCCTGCTATTTTAGCCGATTGATGCCATAATGAGAATTGCTGAAGGCAATGGCCATCAGTTGGTAAAGAGAAAAATCGAGTAACATCATTTAAAAGTAGTCTGCCTTATTTTGAATGGCCGTTTTGGCTTACAAGCCGCTTTTCAAACCGTCAAATGCCTCTATAACCCGAGGTAATCGGATAGCGTCTATCGCGTCCGAATGCTCTGCTGGTAATCCGGATTCCCGGTGGGGATTGTCTGCGTTTATATTCATTTCTGTCGACCAGATTAATGGCCCTGGCGACATCCTCCCGCCGGAATCCGGCGGCAATGATTTCGTCAGCGGATTGATCCAGCTCTACATAACGCTCCAGTATAGGGTCTAAAACCTCGTAAGGCGGTAACGAGTCTGAATCGATTTGATCAGGCGCTAATTCGGCAGAGGGCGGTCTGGTAATAACCCGTTCCGGAATGACTTCGGACAGCGTATTGCGATAACGGGCCAATTGATAAACCAGCAGTTTAGGCACATCTTTGATGGGTGCAAAACCACCGGCCATATCGCCATAAAGCGTTGCATAGCCTACGCTCATTTCGCTTTTATTACCCGTCGTCAACAACAGCTTGCCTTGTTTATTGGAGAGTGCCATTAAAATGACGCCACGGCAGCGTGCCTGAATATTTTCTTCAGTGGTATCTTTGCTTGTGCCCGCAAAAACTTCGGCCAACATGTCCGTAAAGGCATTAACAGCGGGTGTTATAGGAATGATGTGATAGTTAACCCCCAAGGCTTCCGCTTGAAGCACAGCATCCTCGTTACTCATATCTTGCGTATAGCGGGAGGGCATTAACACGGCTTCAACTTTATCCTGTCCCAGCGCATCAACCGCCAACGCTAAAACCAGTGCAGAATCAATGCCACCGGACAAGCCTAAAATTGCACCCTGAAAACCGTTCTTACGTACATAATCTTTAATACCCAGCACCAGCGCCTTATATTCACTGGAAATCTCACTGTAAAGGGGCGCACAAGTGCCGGCGACTGGCTGGTTGCCGTCAAATTCAACGACACTGATTTGCTCTACAAATTCTTCTGCCCGAAAGACAATATCACCTTGCGCATCAGCGACAAAGGAAGCACCATCAAAAATTAACTCATCCTGCCCACCGACTTGATTAACATAAACGAGGGGGATTTGTGCAGCTTTAACCTGTTGGCAAATAACAGCTTCGCGTTGATGGATTTTTCCGGAATTAAACGGCGAGGCGTTGAGGGTTAACAGTAATTCTGCCCCGGCTTGTTGGGTCGCGTCAATAATGCCGCTTTTCCAGACATCTTCGCAAATGGTCAGGCCAATAAAAGTACCATTAAACTCAAACACACAAGGCTTGTTACCCGCAGTAAAATAACGCTGCTCATCAAATACCCCGTAATTGGGAAGTACCTGTTTGCGGTAACAGGCCAGCATCACACCTTGATGCAATACCACGGCGCTGTTGTAAAGCTTATCGCCATCATGTTCCGGAAACCCCACCACCAGCGCAATATCGGCAACTTGGCCTGCAAGCTGATAAACGGCATTATTGGCTTCGGTAATAAAATCAGCACGAAACAACAGATCTTCTGCCGGATAACCGGTTAAGGTCAGTTCAGGAAAGACAATCATATCCGCCTTTAACTGATCACGGGCATAAACAGCTGCTTTTATAATGTTATCAACATTAGCGGCTATATTACCCACCTGGAAATTAATTTGTGCGAGTGCGATTTTTAATGGCATAAGTAAGGCTCAAGATGCGGGCGAAAAATAACAGGTAAACAGTCATTATACGTATTTTGTAAGTGCGTGTTGATTATGGTCATTAGAATCCTGGTTTCAGGCATCTGAC
>CAIMDR010000238.1 GCA_903839795.1 uncultured Methylococcaceae bacterium
TTCCGCGAGCCCGCTCTTCAGGTGCATTATCAATTTGATCAAAAGCTTTAACTGCAACACCGTGCAATTTTGCCATGACGGTTGTTAATGCAGCAGTTAGTGTTGTCTTACCGTGGTCAACGTGACCGATTGTGCCTACGTTTACGTGAGTCTTACTTCGTGAAAATTTTTCTTTGGCCATGAGTTAATACCTTTATATTATTCAATTTTTATGAAGATTTATTAATGATCGCTTCTGCTATATGCGCAGGTGTTTCATTGTATTTTTCAAACTGCATACTGTATGTAGCTCGCCCCTGTGTTGCCGAACGCAAATCAGTTGCATAACCAAACATTTCCGACAACGGTACTTCGCAGCTAACTGTTTTACCTGACGGCATATCTTCCATACCCTGAATTATGCCACGACGCCTATTGATGTCTCCAACTACATCCCCCATATATTCTTCTGGAGTAGATATTTCGACTTTCATTATAGGCTCCAATAGAACAGGATTTGCTTTTCTTGCACCCTCTCTGAAACACATAGAGCCGGCAATCTTAAAAGCCAGTTCATTTGAATCTACATCATGATAAGAGCCATCAAATATAGAAACTTTTACATCCAACATAGGATAACCAGCAAGAACACCACATTTTAACTGCTCTTGCACACCCTTATCGACTGCTGGTATGTATTCCTTAGGAACAACGCCACCAACAATTTCGTTAATAAATTCATAACCTGCCCCAATTTCTTGCGGCTCAATTCGTAACCAGACGTGACCATACTGGCCTCGACCACCTGATTGCCTTATAAACTTACCTTCTTGCTCTACTGACTTGCGAATTGTTTCCCTATACGCAACTTGTGGAGCACCAACATTTGCCTCCACATTAAATTCCCTTTTCATTCGATCAACGATAATTTCCAGATGAAGCTCCCCCATCCCGGATATTATCACCTGCCCCGACTCTTCATCAGTATGCACTCGAAAGGACGGGTCTTCTTGAGCCAACTTGCTTAATGCCAGCCCCATCTTGTCTTGATCTGCTTTTGTCTTTGGCTCTACTGCAACTGAAATTACAGGATCAGGAAACTGCATGCGCTCAAGAACAATAATTGACTTAAGATCACACAAAGTGTCACCGGTCGTAACGTCTTTCAACCCTATTGCCGCCGCTATATCTCCAGCACAGACAACCTTAACTTCTTCGCGGCTATTGGCATGCATCTGAACTATGCGACCAATACGCTCTTTTTTCATTTTGACCGAATTGTAGATTGTATCTCCACAACTCAGTACACCAGAGTATACTCTGAAAAAAGTCAATGTCCCAACAAAAGGGTCAGCTGCAATTTTAAAAGCCAAAGCAGAAAATGGCTCTTCATCAGCAGCATATCTATGAGCCTCAGTCACTTCATCTTCAAGCAAGCCCTCTATGGCTTCAACATCTGTCGGCGCAGGCATGTATTCAATAATTGCATCCAACATTGCTTGAACACCTTTATTTTTAAAAGCAGACCCACAAAATGTTGGAACAACTTTATTGGCTATCGTTTGAGCACGAATGCCTTTTTTTATTTCTTGATTAGTCAAACACCCTTCCAGAAGATATTTTTCCATCAACTCGTCATTGGCTTCAGCAGCAGCTTCGATCATATTATCTCTCCACTTTTCGCAGAGATTTTGCATATGAACAGGAATTTCTTTCTCTTCAAAAGTCATTCCTAAATTAGCATCATTCCAATAGAGAGCCTTCATCTTGATCAAATCAACAACACCACAGAATTGATCCTCAGCACCTATTGGCAGTTGCATTGGAACTGCGTGACTACCCAGGCGCGAGGCTATCTGCTCTATGACTCGTAAGAAATCCGCACCAGAGCGATCCATCTTATTAACAAAAGCCAATCGAGGAACATGATATTTGTCAGCCTGACGCCAAACAGTTTCAGACTGCGGCTCTACCCCACCCACAGCACAAAAAACTGCACAAGCCCCATCAAGAACACGAAGCGAACGCTCTACCTCAATAGTAAAGTCAACATGCCCTGGTGTATCAATAATATTAATCCGATGCTGTGGAAATTGTCTTTCCATTCCACTCCAAAAACAGGTGGTAGCTGCCGAGGTTATCGTGATACCCCGCTCCTGCTCTTGAGCCATCCAGTCCATGGTCGCGGCGCCGTCATGCACCTCACCTATTTTGTGAGATACACCTGTGTAGTACAAAATGCGCTCAGTCGTTGTTGTCTTGCCAGCATCAATGTGAGCCATAATGCCGACATTACGATAACGATCGATTGGGGTTTTACGCACAATTACTACACAGCCTACAATTTATTTCGCTGACTACCAACGATAATGAGAGAAAGCCTTGTTTGCCTCAGCCATTCTATGCGTATCTTCCCGCTTCTTGGCAGCTGAACCTCTACTTTCAAAAGCATCCATCAACTCACCAGCCAACTTGGAAGACATGTTTCTTTCGTTTCTTTTGCGTGAAGCGTCAATCAACCAACGCATAGCCAAAGCCATACGACGGGAAGGACGAACCTCAACGGGAACCTGATAGGTTGCTCCACCGACGCGACGAGATTTAACTTCAACCCGAGGCTGAACATTTTCAAGTGCCTTTGACAATACCTCTAACGGCTCACTATGACCTTTGCTTTCAATGACATCCAAAGCGCCATAAACGATACCTTCAGCAATGGATTTTTTGCCACTTTCCATGATCATATTCATGAACTTGGTTAGCATGATACTACCAAACCTTGGATCCGGAATTATTTCTCTTTTTGTAGCAACTCTTCTTCTAGACATTTCTCACCAACTCACTTTTAGCTTTTAGGTCGTTTAGTTCCATATTTGGAGCGACCACACTTTCTATTGTTTACACCCGAGGCGTCCAAACTGCCACGCACGACGTGATACCTTACACCAGGCAGATCCTTAACACGACCACCCCTGATTAACACCACGGAATGCTCTTGTAAATTATGACCTTCACCACCAATGTAACTACTCACTTCAGCGCCGTTAGTCAACCTTACTCTTGCCACTTTACGCAGCGCCGAGTTTGGCTTTTTAGGAGTTGTGGTATAAACCCGAGTACACACACCTCTTCGTTGAGGACATGCCTCCAATGCAGGAACATTGCTTTTTTCTACTTTTTTAGCGCGTGGCTTTCGAACTAATTGGTTGATCGTGGCCATAACTTTGTTTACTCCGATATACAATTTAACTGTCAGATAATAAATTAACCATTGTTGAAATCATTATTTACTAATGGTTAGCTTTTTTTCGACCTGACCTAAGCACGTTGGCTTATGTGAGCAGAACATAATACTTGTTATTACTCACTAGGTCAAGTCCATTTTTTTAAAATATATTTAGAACCTATTTAAACATTTAACGCTTGCTTAAGCGCTTCCTCTACGTCTCCTGCATCAACGGCAACCGAGATATCACTCTCCACTACCAGATGCTGGGCAAACCTGTTCTTTCTGTTTTCATGATAAGCCAAACCCGTCCCCGCAGGAATTAATCGTCCCACAATAACATTTTCTTTTAACCCTTGAAGGCCATCACTTAACCCACGTACCGCTGCGTCAGTCAATACACGCGTTGTTTCTTGAAAAGAAGCCGCCGATATAAATGATTCAGTAGCTAATGATGCTTTGGTGATACCTAACAAAATTGACTCATAACTGGCAGGAATTTTTCCTTCACTTTCCATTTTGTCATTTTCAACCCTCATTGCGGCACGTTCAACCTGCTCACCTTTTACGAAATCTGTATCACCAGAAGCCGTAATCTCAACTTTTCTGAGCATTTGGCGAATAATTGCCTCAATGTGTTTATCATTGATTTTCACACCCTGTAAACGATAAACATCTTGGATCTCTTTAACCAGGTAGTTAGCCAACTCCTCAATACCTCTCAATCTGAGAATATCATGAGGCGTTAATTCTCCTTCAGCAATGGTCTCGCCCTTCTCTACATACTCACCTTCGAAAACAGTGATATGACGCCATTTTGGTATCAGGGTCTCAATTTGCTCTCCAAGTGCATCAGTAATAATGACTCGCTGCTTACCTTTTGTCTCTTTTCCGAATGAAATAGTGCCGCTGGTCTCTGCAAGAATAGCAGGGTCTTTTGTTTTACGTGCCTCGAATAAATCTGCCACACGCGGCAAACCACCTGTAATATCTCTGGTTTTACTGGATTCTTGTGGAATCCTGGCCAACACGTCACCCACCTTAACCTCTCCACCATCTTTAATACCGGCAATAGCACCTGCCGGCAAGAAATACTGCGCAGGAATTTCAGTGCCTGGCAAATAAATTGTATTGCCTTCATTATCCGACAACTTAACCATAGGCCGTAATTCTTTACCTGCAGAACCACGTTGCTTTGGATCAGTAACCACCAGCGAACTTAACCCAGTAACCTCATCAGATTGTTTTTGTACAGTAACACCATCAATAAAATCCTTAAGCTCAACAATACCCTCTACTTCGGTAATAACTGGATGAGTAAACGGATCCCAAGTAACAATAATGTCTCCTGCATTAATCCTTGACCCTTCCTGAACTGAGAGAACCGCACCATAAGGAATTTTATATCTCTCCCTTTCGCGCCCATAATCATCTACAACGCCAACTTCACCTGATCTTGAAACAGCAACCAGCTTACCTTCGCGGTTTGTTACTGACTTCAAATTATTTAGACGCACTGTACCAGATGACTTGACCTGTACGTTACTTATTGCAACTGATCTGGAGGCAGCTCCACCAATATGGAAGGTCCGCATAGTCAACTGAGTGCCTGGCTCGCCAATTGATTGAGCGGCAATAACGCCCACCGCCTCACCAATATTTACAAGATGGCCTCTACCTAAATCACGACCGTAACAAGCAGCGCAAACACCGTGCCTGTTCTCACAAGTTATAATTGAACGAACTATAACTTGATCAATACCGTGCTCTTCCAGAATGGCAACCCAATGCTCATCCAACAAGGTTTTGGCTGGCACTATTATGTTCTCTCCTGCTGCATCCAGTATGTCGTTAACTGCGACTCGACCCAATACGCGCTCAGATAACGGTTCTACCACATCACCACCCTCAATAATGGGGGTCATAATCAATCCGTTTGAAGTACCGCAGTCATTACCGGTAATAACCAGATCCTGCGCCACATCTACTAATCGCCGTGTCAAATAGCCTGAGTTAGCAGTTTTTAGTGCCGTATCCGCAAGCCCTTTACGTGCTCCATGAGTAGAGATAAAATATTGTAATACGTCCAAACCCTCCCGAAAGTTGGCAGTAATAGGTGTTTCAATAATTGAGCCGTCAGGTTTTGCCATCAAACCACGCATACCTGCTAACTGACGAATCTGTGCCGCCGATCCTCTGGCACCTGATTCAGCCATCATAAAAATTGAATTGAATGATTTTTGTTTTACTAAGTTGCCGTTTGCATCAACAACTGATTCTTCACCCAGTCCATCCATCATGACTTTGGCAACTTGATCATTGGCATGAGACCAAATATCAACAACTTTGTTATAGCGTTCACCATCAGTAACCAAACCAGAGGCGTATTGGCTTTGAATTTCATTCACCTCCATATCAGCCGCTTTAATGATGTCGCTTTTTTTAGCGGGTATGGCCATATCTTCGATACCAAACGACACGCCAGAAATGGTTGCGTACCTGAAGCCCAAATACATTAACTGGTCTGCTAATATGACCGTATCTTTGTTACCCAAATAGCGATAACTGTAATTAATTAGCCGTGATATATTCTTTTTTGTCATATCACAGTTCACCAGTTCATAAGGCATACGCTCAGGAACAACTTCCCAAATCAAGGCACGACCTACCGTTGTATCTACCCTGTGCGTCTTATCTTCAGTCTCGCCCTGCTCATTGACTACTTTTTCAGTAATACGCAATTGAATTTTTGATTGCAATTCAACTGATTTTGCCATTAACGCTTTGTGAATCTCGCCAACACTGACAAATATACTGCCATCACCTTTGGCATTTATTTTTTCACGACTGATGTAATAAAGACCTAACACCACGTCTTGGGATGGATTAATAACGGGCTCACCATTCGCAGGTGACAAGATATTATTAGTGGCCATCATCAATGTTCTGGCTTCTAACTGCGCTTCTATCGATAGTGGAATATGCACCGCCATCTGATCGCCGTCAAAATCAGCATTGAACGCGCTACAAACCAATGGATGCAGTTGAATCGCCTTACCTTCAATCAAGGTAGGTTCAAACGCCTGAATACCCAATCTATGTAACGTAGGTGCACGATTTAATAAAATAGGGTGTTCGCGAATAACTTCTTCGAGTATATCCCATACTTCAGGCCCTTCCCTTTCAACCATTTTTTTTGCAGCTTTAATGGTTGTAGCAAGACCACGAAACTGTAATTTACTGAATATAAATGGTTTAAATAACTCCAACGCCATTTTTTTCGGCAATCCGCATTGATGAAGCCTTAACGTAGGACCCACAACAATAACTGAACGACCAGAATAATCGACACGCTTACCTAACAAATTTTGTCTAAAGCGTCCTTGCTTGCCTTTAATCATGTCTGCTAACGACTTCAGTGGGCGCCTGTTGGTTCCAGTAATCGCTCTTCCACGACGACCGTTATCCAGCAACGCATCAACTGATTCCTGTAACATGCGCTTTTCATTACGAACAATAATGTCGGGCGCATTTAAGTCCAACAGTCGGTTTAACCTGTTATTTCTGTTGATAACTCGGCGATATAAATCATTCAAATCAGAAGTCGCAAAACGGCCTCCATCTAAAGGCACCAATGGGCGCAACTCAGGTGGCAATACCGGAAGCACTTTTAGGATCATCCACTCAGGACGATTCTTTGAACTCATTAACGCATCCATAACCTTAAGACGCTTTGAGTACTTCTTGATCTTGGTTTCAGAATTAGTTGAATTTATTTCTTCACGTAGTGTTTCGACTTGCTCCTTTAAGTCAATAGCTTTAAGTAAGTCATAGATTGCCTCTGCTCCCATTTTGGCTACAAAATCATCACCATGTAACTCTACAGCATCAAGATACTCATCGTCAGTAAGCAACTGACCCTTTTCCAAAGGTGTCATACCTGGATCCAGGATGACAAAAGATTCAAAATATAAGACGCGCTCAATTTCGCGCAGCGTCATGTCCAACAACAGCGCTATTCTCGAGGGCAATGATTTTAAAAACCAAATATGTGCAACAGGACTCGCTAAATCAATATGCCCCATTCTCTCTCGGCGAACCTTTGACAAAGTGACCTCTACGCCGCATTTTTCACAAATGACGCCACGATGCTTTAGTCGCTTATATTTACCACAAAGACATTCATAATCACTAACAGGGCCAAAAATTTTGGCGCAAAACAAACCATCACGCTCAGGTTTAAACGTACGGTAGTTAATTGTTTCAGGTTTTTTTACCTCGCCATAAGACCATGAACGGATCATGTCCGGTGAAGCTAAGCCAATACTGATCCCGTCGAAATCATCAGCACGACCTTGACGCTTTAAGAAATTCATTAAATCTTTCAAGAGCTTGTCCTCTTTAAGTAGTTTCTGGTGTAGTCCAGAACAGGCTTAGACGCGATGAGCGCGTCTCTACAGTGCAAATATCGGCATTATCTAAATTAAGTGGCCATTCAATAGACCACTTAATCAGGTGCTATAAGCGGTTAAAATAAATCACCTAACGTATTATTAAAGCCCTAAGTTCTCTATATAAAATAACAATAGAGATGCTGTATTACAGCATCTCTATTTGGGATTTTATTCCCGCTGTAATTCTATATTAACTGCCAACGACCGGATTTCTTTTATTAAAACGTTAAACGATTCGGGCATACCCGCTTCCATTTTATGATCACCGTCGACGATGTTTTTATACATGCGCGTTCTACCAGTTACGTCATCTGATTTAACAGTGAGCATCTCCTGTAAGGTATAGGCTGCTCCATAAGCTTCCAAAGCCCAGACTTCCATTTCACCAAAACGCTGACCTCCGAACTGTGCTTTTCCGCCTAATGGTTGTTGAGTAACAAGACTGTATGGACCTGTTGAACGCGCATGCATTTTGTCATCAACCAAATGATTCAACTTCAACATGTACATATAACCAACAGTGACTTCCCGCTCGAATGGTTCACCCGTTAAGCCATCATAAAGTGTTATTTGACCATGTTCAGGCAAATCAGCCAATTTTAACATCGTCCGAATTTCATCTTCGCTTGCACCATCAAATACAGGTGTCGCCATAGGTACGCCAGCCACCAGATTAGCTGCCATCTCAAGAATCTCTTTATCTGAAAATGAATCCAGATCTTCTTTACGACCACTACAGTTGTAGATTTTATCGAGGTATTCTCTAATTGCAGTAACTTTAGCTTGCTCTGCATCATATTTGGCTTCAAGCATCTTGCCTATCTTGATACCCAAGCCTTTTGCAGCCCAGCCTAAATGGGTCTCAAGAACCTGCCCCACGTTCATTCGCGAAGGTACACCCAGTGGATTTAATACAATATCCACGGGGTTGCCATCAGCAGTGTACGGCATATCTTCAATTGGTCTGATCATAGAAATAACACCCTTATTTCCATGACGACCCGCCATTTTATCACCCGGCTGTATACGTCGCTTCACCGCCAAATAAACCTTGACCATTTTCAGCACACCTGGTGCCAAATCATCGCCCATGGTTATTTTTTTGCGTTTAACTTCAAACTTTTCATCAAAATCTTTTCTTTGCTGCTCAACTTGGGCAACAACCGTTTCCAGTTGAAGATTAATATCTTCATCTTTCATTTTTATTTTTAACCACTCTGAATGTCTTAAACCATTCAGATAATCTTGCGTTACTTCCGTACCTGCCTTGTGTCCACCCGGACCTGATTGAGCTATTTTGCCAATCAGCATTCTGGCAACACGAGCGAAAATATCTTCTTCGAGAATCTTTAGCTGATCATCAAGGTCTTTTCTGTAACGCTTGATTTCTTCCTGCTCAATATCAAGAGCACGCTTGTCTTTCTTTACACCGTCACGTGTGAACACCTGAACATCAATAACCGTACCCTCAATGCTACCAGGGACACGTAATGATGTATCTTTTACATCGGCGGCTTTTTCACCAAAAATTGCACGTAGCAGCTTTTCTTCCGGGGTTAGCTGGGTCTCACCTTTTGGCGTGACTTTACCTACCAGAATATCACCACCCTTAACTTCTGCACCAACGTATACAATTCCGGACGCATCAAGCTTGGACAAAGCCTCTTCGCTGACATTAGGAATATCTGCCGTAATTTCTTCTGGACTATGCTTTGTATCCCGTGCGACGCAAGTTTTCTCTTCAATGTGAATCGTAGTAAACCGGTCTTCTTTAACAACACGCTCGGATACTAAAATAGAATCTTCGAAGTTATAGCCGTTCCAGGGCATAAACGCGACCAACATATTTTGACCCAATGCCAACTCGCCCATATCGGTGGAAGGACCATCAGCCATAATATCGCCAGCATTAACTATATCACCAGGCTTCACCAAAGGCTTTTGATTAATACAAGTATTTTGGTTTGATCGTGTATATTTTGTCAGGTTATAAATATCAACACCTGGCGCACCTGTTTCAGTTTCAGTGTCATTGACGCGCACTACAATTCTTGCAGCATCGACCGCTTCAATACTACCACCACGGGCAGCAACGACAGTAACACCAGAATCTTTAGCAACGATTCTTTCCATACCCGTACCTACTAAAGGCTTTTCTGCCCTTAGCGTAGGAACAGCTTGGCGCTGCATGTTTGAACCCATCAATGCACGGTTAGCATCATCATGTTCCAAGAACGGAATTATGGACGCAGCGACCGACACAATTTGTTTTGATGACACATCCATATATTGCACAGTGTCAGACATTGCCAAAGCAAATTCATCTTTATGTCGACACGACACCAAACCTTCTACCAGCTTGCCGCTTTCATCAACTGCAACACTGGCTTGCGCAATAACAAATTCGCCTTCTTCTATCGCTGAAAGATAGTCAACCTCATCGGTTACAACTCCATTAATAACTTTTCTATAAGGCGTTTCTAAGAAGCCATAGCCATTGGTCCGTGCATAGACTGATAATGAGTTAATCAAACCAATATTGGGACCTTCAGGCGTTTCAATTGGGCATACGCGACCATAATGAGTTGCATGTACGTCACGCACTTCAAAACCGGCTCGCTCTCTTGCTAAACCGCCTGGCCCTAAAGCTGATACGCGGCGCTTATGAGTCACTTGAGACAATGGATTGTTTTGATCCATAAACTGTGATAACTGACTTGAACCAAAAAACTCTTTAACTGCCGCAGAAACAGGCTTTGCATTAATAATTTCTTGTGGCATCAAGCCTTCTGAATCTGCAAGCGTCAGACGCTCCTTAACTGCTCGCTCTACCCTGACCAAACCAACTCGAAATTGGTTTTCAATCATTTCGCCAACAGAACGTACCCGCCTATTACCCAAATGATCAATATCGTCAACAGTTCCATTGCCGTTACGAATAGCTATTAATTCTTTGAGGACATCAATAATGTCATCTTTCGTCAATGTGCCTGAACCGGTGACTTCTTCTCGCCCTAATCGACGATTAAACTTCATTCTACCAACAGTTGATAAATCATATCTATCGTCGGTAAAAAACAAATTTTGAAACAAATTTTCGGCTGATTCTTTGGTAGGTGGTTCGCCGGGGCGCATCATGCGATAAATTTCAACTAGTGCCTCCAAGGCATTAGCGGTCGTATCTATCCTCATTGCATTACTTATATACGGCCCGTTATCCAAGTCGTTTACAAACAACGTATTAATTTCAGTAATACTGCTATCTATGCATCGCTCAATCAAAGCAGGTGTCAACTCATCATTGACATTAGCAATAAGCTCACCGGTTGATTGATCTATCAGATTGTGACCCAGAATCTTGCCAGTAAGATACTCTCTTGGGACCTCAACTTCAGCCAAACCGGCTTTATTCATTTCTCGAATATGCTTGGCAGTGATTCTACGCCCTTCTTCTACCAATACCTGATCGTTATGTTTAATATCAAATGCTGCAATTTCACCTCGCATCCTTTCTGGCACGATATGAAACAGGAATTTATCTGCATTAAGAGTAAACTTGTTGGTCTCAAAGAAAATATTAATCATTTCTTCGTTACTGTAGCCCAACCCTCTGAGTAAAATAGTTGCGGGTATTTTTCTACGACGGTCTATACGTACATAAACACAGTCTTTATGGTCAAATTCAAAATCCAGCCATGAGCCGCGATAAGGAATTACCCGAGCATTAAATAATAATTTACCGGACGAATGAGTCTTACCTTTGTCATGGTCAAAAAACACACCGGGTGAACGATGTAATTGAGACACGATAACTCGCTCAGTGCCGTTAATAACAAAAGTTCCATTGTCAGTCATCAAGGGCAATTCACCCATGTAGACTTCTTGCTCACGAATGTCTTTTACAATCTTGGCATTAGCAGCGGCTTCTTTGTCATAAATAACCAGACGCACTAATACCCGCAAAGGAGCTGCATAAGTTGCCCCTCTTTGTTGACACTCTCTTACGTCAAAAGTGGGCTCACCTAATCTATACCTTACATATTCCAGTACCGCATAGCCAGAATGGCTATCAATAGGAAAAACACTGGAAAATGCTGCATGCAATCCTGTGTCTATTCGCTTTTCAGGCGAAACGCCAGATTGCAAAAAGCCGGCATAAGAATTAATCTGAGTTGCCAAGAGATAAGGGACTTCAAGTACTTCAGTACTTTTCCCAAAGTTATTTCGAATACGCTTTTTTTCGGTAAAAGAGTAGGACATATCGCTTCCAAACCTTTTCGTCATGAATTATTTCTACTGTGTATTTGTTACAAGCAGTAAAAGGCCGATGGCACAAGCCACCAGCCATACTTTAAGTAGAGACGCAGTAATTGCGCCTCTTCAATTTCGTCAAAATTATTTTATTTAATTTCGACAGTAGCGCCAGCTTCAGTAAGCTGCTTTTTAATATCTTCAGCTTCTGCTTTAGGGATACCTTCTTTCAGAACTGTTGGTACACCTTCAACAGCATCTTTGGCTTCTTTTAAGCCTAAGCCGGTGATACCACGAACTGTTTTAATTACTGAAACTTTATTTTCGCCGAATGATGTTAAAATAACATCAAACTCCGTTTGCTCTTCAACAACTGCGGCAGCAGCAGAAGGAGCAGCAGCTACTGCAGCAGCTGCAGATACGCCGAATTTTTCTTCCATCGCTGAAATTAAATCAACGATTTCCATAACAGTCATGTTAGAGACTGCTTCCAAGATATCGGCTTGTGAGATCGCCATTGTGTATTCCTCTAAAATAATTTGGTTTTAAACTGGATTATTGTGTTTATGCGGCTTCTTGCATCTGTTCTTTAACAGCTGCCAAGGTACGCACAAATTTCTCGACTGGGGCTTTCATTACAGACATTAACATACTGATACCTTGATCGCGAGTAGGCAAGCTAGCCAATCGCGCAAGTTCAGACCCATCAAATGCCTGCCCGCCAATAGCAACAATCTTTGTTATTAATTTGTCATGCGTTTTGGCAAAATTATTGATTAAACGCCCTGCAGATCCAGGATCTTCCATAGAAAATGCAATCAATAATGGACCTGTTAGCCCATCTTGCATGCATTCAAACTCTGTTCCCGCTACAGCCCGCTTTGCCAATGTATTCTTGACTACACGCAAATAAACGCCAGTTTCTCTCGCCGTTTTTCGCAACTCGGTCAATTCCGTGACTGTTAATCCACGGTATTCTGCCGCAACAGCAGAATGCGCATTTGCAGCGAATTGAGCGACTTCTTCTACAACAGCTTTTTTGCCGTCTAAATTTAGTGCCACAGCTTAGCTCCGGTATTTTCTGGAATTATTTTTCCAGAATTAATAAAACACATTCTTTCGAATGCCCCTTACGGTATTTTTCCCCTGTTTTAGGTTCCACTACCATCTGCGCAGGAAACATAATTTTTCAATCATGCTGGTATTAAGTTTTTCAACTCCTACGGTCTTTGACGGTTACCGAAGTAAACGGCAACCCAAAGTTTTTATATATTTTTAGCTTGCAATGCTACTTGCATCAAGCCACAGACCTGGACCCATCGTTGAAGACAATGTTATTTTTTTAATATAAATGCCTTTTGCAGCAGTTGGTTTTGCTTTGCGTAAATCAGAAATCAAAGCCTCTAAATTTCCCTGTATATCTGCCGCTTCAAAAGTGACTTTTCCTAATGTGCAGTGAATAATACCGCCTTTATCAGTACGGTAACGCACTTGTCCTGATTTAGCATTTTTTACTGCTGTTGCAACATCAGCCGTTACAGTCCCAACCTTAGGGTTTGGCATTAAGCCTCGTGGACCTAAAATCTGACCTAACTGCCCGACAACCCTCATTGCATCAGGTGATGCAATAACTACATCAAAGTTCATCTCGCCTTTTTTGACAAGCTCAGCCAGATCTTCCATGCCTACAATATCAGCACCCGCTGCCTTTGCTGCATCTGCGTTAGAGCCTTGAGTAAACACAGCCACTCTGACTGTTTTACCGGTACCATTAGGCAAAACAGTGGCACCGCGTACGTTTTGATCTGATTTACGTGGATCAACACCCAAATTAACACTAACATCTATAGCTTCGTTAAATTTAGATGTACCCAACTCTTTCAATATATTTACTGCTTCAATCACAGAATATTGCTTGGTTCTATCGACTTTACTTTTAACTAATTTTGCTTTTTTTGATAACTTAGCCATTATAATCCCTCCACATTCAGGCCCATGCTACGCGCACTACCTGCAATTGTTTTTATAGCTGCTTCAAGATTTGCTGCATTCAAATCTTCCATTTTTGTTTTAGCAATTTCTTCCAATTGTGCCAAGGTCACTGTGCCTACTTTTTTGGTATTTGGATTACTACTTCCACTTTTTATCCCGGTTGCTTTCTTCAAAAGAATTGAAGCAGGGGGAGTTTTAGTAATAAAAGTAAAACTACGATCACTATAAACAGTAATAACCACAGGCAAAGGCAAGCCTTTTTCTACGTCTTGTGTTTTCGCATTAAATGCTTTACAAAACTCCATGATATTTACACCACGCTGCCCCAGTGCGGGACCTACTGGTGGACTTGGATTTGCTTCACCTGCTTTTACTTGCAGTTTGATGTATGCTGTTATTTTTTTTGCCATTTTTTACTCCAAATATGGGTACAAGCGCTTTTCAGCTCCCCCTAGACACAAAAATCCCTACCTTATTAAGGCAGAGACCCAGTAAAACAACAGAAACGCAAAGTTTACGTTTTTGCTATCAGCCTTTTTCAACCTGCCCAAAACCTAATTCAACAGATGTTGACCGGCCAAAAATGAGCACTGATATTTTTAGTTTGCTTTTTTCGTAATTAACTTCTTCGACCACACCATTGAAATCTTTAAATGGCCCGTCAATGACCCTAATAACCTCTCCATCCTCAAATAAAGTTTTCGGACGAGGCTTATTAACACCTTCTTCAACTCTATTAAGAATAGACATCGCTTCTTTTTCAGAAATAGGAGCCGGACGATCTGAAGTACCGCCTATAAAGCCCAA
>CAIMDR010000239.1 GCA_903839795.1 uncultured Methylococcaceae bacterium
AACCCAAACTTCGTTAAAAAAGTGGTTTTCCCTTTGGAATTGTTACCTGTCATTACAGTTGCGAACGCTTTGATTCACGCCTTGATCGGTATAGTCGTCTGGTTTTTGGGTTATATTCTCCTTTTCGGGGTTCCTAAAACTACGGCCATTTTATTTCCGATGATCTTGGTGTGCTTTGTGCCAATCTTGCTCGGATTAGGATGGTTGCTTTCAGCACTTGGTGTCATCATCAGGGATATTAGCCAACTGACCGGAATGCTTAATCATACCTTGTTATTTTTAACGCCCATTTTTTATAGCATTGATGCGGCACCGCCAATGTTACAAAACTTGCTGATGCTCAACCCGTTGACTTTTATTGTAGAACAATTCCGCCTGGTTCTTTTCTACGGGCAAATGCCCGCCATGAAAAGTTTAGCGGTGTACTTCGTGTTGGCCTCTGGTTTTGCATGGATTTCTTTAATTTTGTTCAAGCGCCTGCGCCCTAATTTTGCGGATATGGTTTAACTTATGACAGATATCGCCATTTCCGTTCGCAACGTTAGTAAATGCTATCGGGTCTTTGATGACCAGCGATCCAGGTTGTTGCATGCAGTATGGCCAAAACATACCAAAGGCATGCAAGAGATTTGGGCGCTAAAAGATATTAACTTCGAGATCAAACGAGGGGAAGCGGTTGCAATTATTGGTAGAAACGGTGGGGGGAAAAGTACGCTACTGGAAATACTGACAGGAACGCTCACGCCAACCACCGGTGAAGTTAAGGTGATCGGTCGGGTTTCAGCTCTTCTGGAACTCGGGAGCGGGTTTAATCCCGAGTATTCCGGCCGGGACAATGTCATTCTCAATGGTCTGCTACTGGGCCTGAGTCGCGAGGATATTCTCAGTCGTTTTGACGAAATCGAGGCTTTCGCCGAGATCGGCGTAGCAATAGACAGACAGGTCAAAACTTACTCCAGCGGCATGATGATGCGACTGGCGTTTGCTGTGCAGGTGCTATGTGATCCGGATATTCTCATTATTGATGAAGCACTCAGCGTGGGGGATTTTTTCTTCCAGCAAAAATGTTTGAGTTATATCCGGGGGCTGTGCGAAAAAGGGGTTACTCTGTTGTTTGTTTCGCATGATATGGGAACTGTTAGAGACTTATGCCCACGGGTACTTTATTTGAAGCAGGGTGGATTGATTTTTGATGGCGTTGGTGGTGCGGGCATTTCACTTTTTTTTAATGAGAAATCAACTGAAAGTAGCGCGTCCACAGAAACAAACTTGTATATATCATCAGATCCAGGCGACACGAACAAAACTCAAAGTAACTATCTTGTCGTTGTGACAAAAGACGCGATTTGGACTGCACCTGAAAGTAATGCCACTGGAAAACTTTTTGCTGTTGCGGTCTATGGCGAAGACAATATTCCCAGAATGTCATTCAAGATGGGCGACACAATGATCGTCAGAGTATTATTTAGACCATATCCACGATTTGTTAATCATGTCAGTTTTGTTATAAAGGATAAGTTTGGCACAGTCATAACGGCAACAGGAAGCCTTCAATCAAAGGTTTTTGCGAATAGTGATAACTTAAATATTCGATTATTTGAATTAGCGATGGTCTTGATGATTGAAGCCGGCGAATACAGTTTACATGTTAATT
>CAIMDR010000240.1 GCA_903839795.1 uncultured Methylococcaceae bacterium
AACAACACTGATTGGCAATATGACTCCTATTTCTGAACCGGAAATAAAAAATTACATCAGTCGAATTACCGACTCTTTTAGTGAGAGCCAGATACGCGATGCGCTGGAACGGGACATTTATTATGTCAGAAAAATAAAACAAAAAATTAACACGCTATCCGGTGTCCATGCCCATAAAACGTTTATTGATTATCTGGATGTTGATACCATTCTGATGCAGCCCGGCTTTACGTTGCCGGAAATTATTACACCGTCCGCCAATGCGCAGGACATACCCAAAAGCCTTTATAGTACCGAAGCTGCAATGGGGCTTTTTGAAGCCAGAGTCATTAACGAATTTGCCAATCTTGACACGGTTCAGTGGTGGCACCGTAACCTGTCCAGAGGCAAAGGTTTCAGGATTAATGGGTTTATCAATCACTATCCGGATTTTATAGTCAAAACCGACAGCGGAAAAATTATCCTTATAGAAACCAAAGGCGATGACAGGGATAATTCTGATTCAGAGTTAAAACTTAAGCTGGGCAAGCTTTGGGAGTCCAAGGCCGGAGCCAGGTTTAAGTATATGATGGTATTCGATAATAACCCCATTGATGGTGCTGAGCGTTTAGCCGATGCCATTAATAAACTGAGACAAATGTGATGGCTAAAATAGAATTTACCTTGCTTTACGATGGTCTATGCCCACTTTGCAGTAAAGAAGTGGCCTGGTTATACCGCAGAAATAAACAGGGGCGGCTGGACTTTAAAGATATTAATGACGCGGGTTTTGATCCGGCTGCTTACGGTAAAACGCACGCTGAATTAATGGCGGAGATTCACGGAGTTTATCCGCATGGCCAGCTTATCAAAGGCATGGGTGTATTTCGTGAAACCTATAAAGCCGTGGGTTTGGGATGGATAATGGTGCCTACCGGTTGGCCGCTATTAAAACCCTTGTTTGATTTGATTTATAAAGTGTTTGCAAAATACCGGGTGCCGTTGGCGCGGTTGGTTGCAGGCAAAAAGTCTTGTGATTGTGGTAAGTGACCAAATTTTTGGTCATTATTCCTCTGTTTTTAAAGAGGGAATAATGACCACCAGTCTATTCATAATGCGTCCAAAGCCGCAATACTTTGATTTGTTTATCATGGGGTAGCACTTCATAGATTAAGCGGTGTTGGATATTGATTCTACGCGAGTAAGCACCAGACAGATTACCTACAAGTTTCTCAAAAGGTGGCGGATTTTGAAAGGGATCAATTTTCAAAATCTCAAGCAGTTGAAACGCCTTGTCTTTTAATCCAGCGGCGGCAAGTTTTTTAGCATCTTTTTGTGCTTGCTTTGTATAAAACAATGACCAGCTTACCATTCAAGTTCCTGGCTACAGTCTTTAATGTCTGTTGCCATGCCTGTCATAATAGTTTCACGCATAGCCGGCACGCTCAATAAATAAAGTGTTTCCTGTATGGCAGACCAATCCTCAGCAGATACTAAAACAGCGTTAGTCCGTTTACCGGTGATGGTAATCGGTTCATGATGCTCGGCCGTTTGATCAATCAAGCGATAGAAATTTGCGCGAGCTTCACTTGCAGTTAATGTTTGCATAAAAGTTACCCATTAAATTGTAAAAAATAATCGTACGATAAGTCGTACATTGATGCAAGCGTTTACGAACTATTTTAAGAACTGATTTGTGATAACTATTCAGTCCCCCTCTTTGAAAAAGAGGGGTTAGGGGAGATTTTATTAGATAAATCCCCCTCAATCCCCCTTTTTCAAAGGGGGAGGTGAATACTTACGATTTGTGATGCATTAATTAAGATCAGGGCATTTCGCTTGATGGGTTGCCTATATCAAGTGCTACTGTTATCGTGACCCTTACCCGATAAAATTAATTTGCCACGCTATCTATTAATACCCACACCAGGAAGACCATGTTAAGACTATTTCATACCGCTGATTGGCATTTGGGCCATTGTTTACATGGCGTATCGCGGCAACTGGAGCATCAGCGGTTTTTGGACTGGTTGCTGCTGGAGCTGCAAAATAAACAGGCGGATGCGTTGATTGTTGCCGGTGATATTTTTGATTCAGCCAATCCGTCAGCCGCTGCCCAAACCCAATTGTACGAGTTTTTGGTTAAGGCCAGAACACAATTGCCTGCTTTGAATATTGTTTTGATCGGCGGTAATCATGATTCTGCCAGCCGTTTGGATGCGCCGTCATCCATTCTTAATGCGCTGGGAGTTACTGTTGTCGGTGGCTTGGTGCGTGAGGACGGCGCTATTAACTGGGATAGATTGCTGGTGCCGCTGACGAATGCAACCGGCGATATTAAAGTGTGGTGCGGTGCCATGCCGTTTTTGCGTAATGCCGATTTACCCAGCGAGCAAGATGACGAGCCTTTAATCTCCGGTGTTAAAGCGCTTTATGCGCAATTGTTTGGTGAGTTGCAGGCCAAGGCAACCCAGGATGAAGCACTGATTTTAACGGGACATTGTTATATGGTGAATGGCTGTGTGTCAGAACTGAGTGAGCGCAAAATACTGGGGGGTAATCAACATGCCTTGCCGGTTGAATTATTTCCGGAAGACATTGCTTACGTGGCTTTAGGTCATTTGCATCTGGCGCAAACGGTCGGTGCCAATGAACATATTCGCTACAGCGGATCGCCGATTCCGTTGTCCTTTGATGAAAGTCATTATCTGCATCAAGTGCTGCAAGTGGATATTAAAAAAGGTCAGCCGGTGGAAACTCTTGGCCTTAAAATTCCCCGCAGTATTGAGTTGTTACGTGTCCCTAACAGTAAAGATTTTGCCGGACTGTTGGACGTGCTTGAGCAATTGGAACAGATGGTTTTCGATGAAGGCTTGCCGCCAGAGCAACGGCCTTTTGTTGAATTAAGAATCAAGCTTGAAAAACCGGAGCCTGGTTTGCGTCAACAAGTTGAAGAAGTGATTTCTAAATTACCGGTGCGTTTATTAAAAATATCCACCGCTTACAGTGGCAGCAGTAAAAGTCTGGCCGATGTAACAATGGAAGAAAGGCTGGAAGAGTTGCAACCGCTGGATGTGTTTCAGCGGTGTTATCAAAACAAATTTGACCAGGAAGCCCCGGAAAATATGAATACGTTATTTAATGAGCTGTTGGAAAATCTAAGGGCAAAGCAATAATGCGTATTTTAGCGATTAGAGGAAAAAACCTGGCCAGTCTGGCTGAACCTTTTGAAATTTTGTTAAATGAAGGCCCGCTGCAACAAGCCGGTTTGTTTGCGATTACCGGCGCTACCGGTGCCGGTAAAAGCACCATTCTGGATGCGTTGTGTCTGGCGCTTTATGACAAAATGCCGCGCTTGCCGGATGGTCACGGTTTTGCGGTGGGGCACAAGGATGAAGAGGAAAATCTGCGTGTGACCAGTAATGACGTGCGCTCTATTTTGCGT
>CAIMDR010000241.1 GCA_903839795.1 uncultured Methylococcaceae bacterium
ATTTTTTAAAATCAATGAATAAAAACTTGAACATCGAGTGTAAGTGTTGCATTAGACGCCCCCTCATTGCATACAGAGCAAATTGCCCGAAGATTGGCGGGATCGTCAGTGCCACCCATACTTTTATCGATAACATGACCAAGATGCAAGCGCGTTTTTCGTGTTGAATCATAAGGATGCTGCTCACCAGCGACAGCTCCGCACATTTGGCAAGTAAAGCCGTTTCGATCGAGAACATAAGCGCGAGTTTCTTTTGATATGGCTCGCTCAAAAGCGGGTTGAGGCTTCGCAGTTTCCAGCAAATATTGACCAGGCTTCAATTCACTGCGGTCATTATGCGTCAGGATTAAATAACCTTCCTCAGTTCTTAATTCACGAACACGCCTCGCCCATTCTGATTGATTATCGGCTACGACCCGCAATTCTTCAGAGTCCATAACTCGACCAATATTGGCTAGAAAATGCGCTCGAAGTTTTCCACGCGCACCGCCTCTGGGTGTTTTTCCATTTACCATTGTTACGCCCGTTTAAGTTTCGGTTTTGCAGCGGCATTCAATGCAGCTTGAATTTGAGTGCCAACAGCACAGGCAACGGGCGGCGGGAAAGCATTACCAATTTGACGGTAGACGGACGTTTTTTTACCGCTGAATTGCCAATCATCAGGAAATCCTTGGATGCGGGCTGCCATGCGAACGGTAAGGCGCGGCATACCTATAAAATCTTTTGCCGGAGGTTCGTTAGCTATTCCCATGCCATCAACCCCCAATGAAGCCCAAGCTTTTTTAGCTCTGGTTGGACCAAGATCCGGGCCGCCATGTTTTTTACTTCCACCCACCAAGGTGGGGGCAATATCACAGGCTCTTTCTTGCCAATGCGTTGCACCAAGCCAGCCATTTACAGCCATAAGATCAAATAACGCTTCACCTACTGTAGGTGGCCGGGCGATAAGCGGTGATGGCCACACAAATAGCCCGGCAACGTCCTTTTTTAACGCCACGAAAACTACCCGTGGACGCAATTGAGGAACTCCAAAATCACTGGCATTTAACAAACGCCACTCAGCGATATAACCCATTTTTTTTAAGTCGGCGATTATTTTTGTGCGATATTCATCGAAGACAGAATCAAGTAAGCCTCTCACATTTTCAAGCATTACTGCTTGAGGCTTACATTCTGAAACCAGCCTAAGGGCTTCTGGGAATAAATCGCGATCATCTTGAGCGCCAAGCTGTTTACCCGCCTTTGAAAAAGGCGGGCAAGGCACGCCACCAGCTAACAGTTCAATGCCTTGCCATTGTTCTGCTGAATAGTGGCAAATGTCACCTTGTGTGACGTGCCAGTGTTCACGGTTTATTCTTAGCGTTTGACAAGCGGGAGCCTCAATTTCAACAAGGCTGACATGCTCAAATCCCGCACGCTCCAGCCCAAGTGCCTGACCGCCAGCACCTGCACATATTTCTATAGATCTCAATGACATAAATTATTTTATAAAAGTTAGTAGTAAACCTAAGTAGCTAATTTCGAACTTGCAAGTCGGTTTAAGCTGATACCGAGTTCGGCAGCTTGGATTGCTAATGAGCGATGCACAGTTGATGGAATACGCACCCTGAATTGACCGCTGTATTCTTTATCAGCCAAGGGTACTGGGATAGATTCACCACAAGCCTGCATATCGGCCACAACATCACTTACCACTTGTTGAATACCCTGTAATGCCTCTACCGAGTTCGTCGCAAGCCAGGATAATGACGGAAATTCAGTACATAAGCCAACATGCTCGTTATCTTCTGCAGACCAGGTAACTCGGTAGGTATAGTGATCAATGTTCATTTTGTATTTTAATGCATTCCATCAGAGGAACTTGCAAAACTATCGAGCAACAATAGGATTATGTTGATTTTGACACCCACTGAGCCTGTTTTTTTGAGCATGTAGCTCTATTTCCGTTTAGTA
>CAIMDR010000242.1 GCA_903839795.1 uncultured Methylococcaceae bacterium
AAATTGCTGCAACCTGGCTGGCTTTGGGGCTGGATACGTCAAATGCCGTTTTTTACCGGCAGTCTGATGTGCCGGAAATCATGGAATTAACATGGATGTTAACCTGCGTGGCCTCCAAAGGTTTAATGAACCGGGCGCATGCCTATAAAGCGGCGGTTGCTGAAAATGAACAAAGTGGCGAAAACGATCCCGATAAAGGCATTAATATGGGCTTGTTCAGCTATCCAATATTAATGGCGGCCGATATTTTACTGTTTAATGCCAATAAAGTGCCGGTCGGTAAAGATCAAATACAGCACATTGAAATGGCTCGGGATATTGGCGGACGCTTTAACCATATTTATGGCGAACACTTTGTTTTGCCAGAAGCTGTTATTGATGAACATGGCGCAATTTTATCAGGACTTGATGGCCGCAAAATGAGTAAAAGCTACAATAATACGATTCCATTATTTGAGCCTGAGAAAAAGTTAAAAAAACTGATTAACAAAATCAAAACCAATTCTCTGGAACCCGGCGAACCAAAAGACCCTGAGGGTTGTACCTTATTTAGCATCTACAGGGCGTTTGCTACAACGGCAGAAGTACTTGAAATACGCCAACGTTATGCAGAAGGTATTGCTTGGGGTGAAATGAAACGGGTATTGTTTGAGCATATTAATGAGCATATTACGCCGGCAAGAGAGCGCTACGAGGCGTTAATGCAAGCACCGGAACATATCGAAGAACAATTACAGGAAGGCGCAATAAAAGCACGCGCAGTCAGCGTGCCCTTTATTAAAGAATTACGTAAAGCCGTTGGTATCTCGCGGATTTCAGTGTGAAAAAGGCAAAGTTCAGCGAGTGGCTTAAACAATCACTGCTGTTTGTCAGTCATGATCCTTGGATTTGGGCCGGCTATACGTTGTTTGTCGGTGTTATTATGACGATTGGCAAGGTGTCTCTGGCGCTGGGTATTTTACTGTCGGTAACGTCTTTATTTGTTGGCGTAGGCGTTGCCAAATATATTGACCTTAAGCATTCAACAGAAAGTTCGGTCGGTTTGTACTGGGCAATCAATAAAAGTTTGCCGTTAGGGGGGCTGGCGGCTGGCACTATCATGATTTTTTGGTTTGCCTTTATGGTAGTGGCCAATCTTTTAACGGGTGAGGTGGATAAAATTGGCCGGTTCTTCTTTTATTGGGAGCTAACCCCGGAAAACCTTAATCATCGGTCAGCACGCGAGATAGCCAACTGGATTTATTCGTACGCTAATATTACGTTGATTTTTACCTTGTTAATGCTGACCAGCTTTGCCAGTTGGTTTAGTTACCCCTTGATGTTGTTTAAAGACCAAAGCTGGAGTCAGGCAATAGAGCGAGGTAATCATGCCGTTTCCAGAAACCAGAATGCCCTCTATAAATCGCTGGCATTTATAGTGGCCGAGGCGTTACTTTGCACGACTGTCACACCGTTGTTAACCCCTGTTTTGTATATGCTGACCTCAACGATGATGTATGTTTCTTATAAGAGTATTTTTGAAGTCAGTAAGCCATCGTTATAATTTTGGTTTTATCGGACTGTCATTATTATAGGTGCGTATTTATTAATACGCGCCTATAATCAGCGCGATTCCAAATCGCAGTTTTTTTTATTAAACAGCATGTCGCCAAAATTCCAGGCATCTCGACGCAGATAAGTAACGTTTCATCTTGATGTCATATCAATAGGTTATTGTTTTACGTTATAACCCTTTTTCTTTTGTTTCCCGCGATTTAGAAAATCACCCTGCGCAGTCGACACCAAAAAACCTCATGCAAAAATTACCCTCAGAAAACAGGATCATACCTCATTGCTTATGAAATACCCCGCTCCCGCCACGCTGCACTATGATGGAGAATGTCAATTAAACCCAAAACGATCAGATTATTTAAACCGGATGCAGATTTTAAAAATACTGCTGTTGTGCGCAGTATTCTCAGCCACGTCAGCGCAAGCCGAGAACTATCCGGATTTAAATGATGACAGCGAGTTTTCAGTCATGAAAACACTGTCTGATCGTGGCTTGCACAACTTGCAAGATGAACGATGGAATCTTTACTCACAGGGAACTTATATTTCAAGCTTTAAACAGGCATTCCCGGCAGCTTATACTAATTTTAACGATTCGCCCAATTCATTATTACCTGATGCAGAGCGAGGCTTTACTGGAACAGTGACCTTTTACGCCGGACTTAAAGGATGGACTGGTGCGGAATTTTATATAGCGCCGGAAATGATTTCTGAACGACCGCTTTCCGGATTAAAAGGGATAGGCGGAGCCATTCAAAACTTTGAGCTACAAAAAAACGGTGCGGCACCTGCCACCTGGTATCCGTCGAGAGCCATTTACAGACAAACCGTTTCACTCGGGGGCACACAAAGTAACGTTAAATCCGGCCCCATGCAATTAGCAGGGACTGTCAACAGTCGCCGCTTTGTTTTTACCGCAGGTACTTTTAGCATTCTTGATATGTTTGATAAAAATACCTATGCAGGGGATCTTCGTCGTCAATTTGTAAATATGGCATTTTTGGCCAATGCTGCCTACGACTTTGCTGCCGATGCACGGGGCTATACGACAGGATTGGTGGGCGAATTTTATTTTGATGATTGGGCCTTTAGATTTGCGCGAATTGCCGGCCCTAAAAATCCTAACGATTTATTCCTGAATTTTCAGATGTTAAGCAACTATGGCGATCAGGTAGAACTGGAACATAAACATGTTATTAAAAACCAGCCAGGGGCGATAAAAATTCTGGGTTATAGAAATCAGGAAAAGTCGGGGAGTTTTACTGATGCCATTGCGGCATTCCAGGCAGATAAGGCAAAGAATGCAACAACTTGCACAGGCTATAATTATGACTCTGGCAATGCGGGTGCACCTGATCTTTGTTGGGCCAGAAAATCGAATATAAAAATGGGCATCGGCATCAACATGGAGCAGGCCATTACTGAAGACATAGGCCTCTTTTTCAGAGGCATGTATTCGGATGGTAAAACTGAAGTTTATTCTTATGTACCCGCAGATCGATCATTATCTTTTGGTACGGCCATCAAGGGGATGCGTTGGGGGCGGGAAAAAGATTCGGTAGGACTGGGTTATGCACAGAGTTGGATTTCAAGTCAACACGTCGACTATCTGAATATGGGCGGGGTTGACGGATTTATCGGCGATGGTAAGATCAATTACAAACCGGAGCAGGTTGTCGATATTTACTACCAATGGCATGTCGTTAAATCCGCTTGGCTGACTTTTGACTATCAATATTTAGCCAATCCTGCTTACAACGCGGATCGTGGCCCCGTTAACATCTATAATACCCGCGTACATTTTGAATTTTAATCGCTGTGCAAATAAACCACAAACAGGTTGTTTTACACCTATCGACATTGTTTAGTCTTCCGTTATCTTGAAAAGATAGTTCATTTGCTCATAAAATTAGTGTGTTACAAATCTATAGGTGGTTGGCATGATAATCGCTTGTATATATTTTTAGCACGCTATACATTTTCAGATAAATAATTTCTATGTCGAATTGGAAGTTTAATTTCTGAAGTCAATAGTTAACGGGTATTGCAGTCAATCTGATTATTGCATCAGTTTGGCTGAATAATGACTCATTTACCGGACTCTTTAAATCTTAAATGTTTTCCATTTAGATAAAATTCATGAATAAAAAATTTTTAAAACCAACAGCCTCCGCGCTGTTGTTAAGCTTTACTATGGCGTTTAACGTTTACGGACAGAATCAGGCGCTCTCGCTGGATGAAGTCCTGTCGATTTTTTATCAGCGTAATCTCGATTTGATTGCCGCTCAATATAATATTGATCAATCTTTCGCACAAGCCGTCATTGCCGCAGCAATCCCCAACCCAACGGTTGGCTTTCAGATTGGTGAGCTCAGTAGCAGTAATCTCAATAAGGGTTCCGGTGCAACGGGCTGTAATCATGATCAAAATGTTTCCTGCGGTGCAGCCGAATATTATTCGTTTAGTCAGTTGATTGAAGTGGCGGGTAAGCGTGGTTTGCGTATACAAAGCAGCGGTTTTGCAACGCAAGCGGCGGAAAGCGATTTTCGCGATGCGGTACGTATTTTTTCCAACATGGTCAGGCATGCCTACTATCAGTTGTTACAAATGCAAAAAAACCGCTGGTTGGCTCAGGAAATTGTCGATCATTACGAAGTTATTACCAAAGCCAACAACCTGCGAATGAAAAGCGGCGATATTTCCGAGTCCGATTTTCTGCGCGTTAAAATGGAAGCCATGCGTGCGCAATCGGATCTTGATAATGCATACACGGTAGTAGAAATGGCACAAGCCGATTTGGCGGTCATTTTGCGCTGGCCGGATAAAAGTTTGCAATTTGAAGCCAAAGAGCAATGGCCTGAAGTCAAGAGTATCGGTCAGGGTCTTCCGAAAGAAGAGTTGATTAGCAAAGCCTTGCAACAACGCCCGGATTTACAGGGTGACAAATTGCGTGCCGATCAGGCAGACCGGGAATTGGAATTGGCGAGACGACTTAAATATCCGGATGTCACCATCACTGGCGGCTATGCGCATGATCCCAGCAATAATGCACTTAACACGGGTTTCGTTGGCGTCAGTGTACCATTACCGTTATTTTATCAATACCAAGGCGAAGCCGATAAAGCGGCCGTCAATTTAAATCAGAGCCGACTGGTTGCGCAGCAGACAGAACTCGGCATTCGCAACGATGTTATCAGTACCTTGGCGGCTTGGAACAGTGCCGGAAAAATAGTGCAGCGGTTCAGGGAGGGTTTGCTTGACGATGCCCTGACTGTCAGAGATAGCTCGGAACTGGCATACAGCAAAGGTGCCACCAGTGTGTTGGATTTTATCGAAGCCCAGCGCAGCTATAAAAATGTAATGCGTGATTATTATGCGGCAGAGATTAACCGCGCCAATGCTTATTACGATTTGGAAAAATCGCTGGGGGTGGAATTGGATGTCGATAAAGCGCCGGTCGCCCATAACAAGAAAAACCAGGCAAGCTTACAAAAGTAGCCGATTGTCGGGCGTAACACGCCCAAATCAAAGAATTAGGCTGTGCAGATAATGGATGTGAATAAACAAATGGTTCATCAAAGAAAAAAATGGTTTTTATGCGGCTTGTTGCTAACGGCAATGTTAACAGCTTGTTCCGATTCAGCAGATAAAACCCAGCCGGTTCCGCAACCGCCCAAAGTGAAGGGCGAAGTGCATTTGGCGCAGGACTCGCCGAAAAAAGCGTATGTCAAGACCGCCAGTTTAAGCTTGACTCAACACCCCTTGCTGGAGCCGTTGACCGGAAAAATAACCTATAACGAAAGTGTAACTTCACGGATTAGTTCGCCGGTCGCCGGTCGGGTTATCGGGTCACCGGCTGCCTTTGGTACTCAGGTTCAAGCCGGTTCGGTATTACTGCAACTGGACAGTCCCGATGTCGCCGCTGCCGAAGCAGATTATGCCAAGGCACAAGCAGGTTTAACGCTGGCCAGCCATGCCTTGTCTCGCCAGCAAGCCCTTTATGCCGGTAAAGCCGTAGCCCAAAAGGAGCTGCAACAGTCGCAAAACGATTTTAATGATGCCCGCAGCGAGGTGCAGCGTACTCAGAATCGACTGAAAAACCTACACATAAACGCGGGGCAAAGCAATGGTCAATTCGCTTTGCGCTCGCCGATAGCTGGCGCAGTGGTTGAGCGCAACGTTAATCCGGGCATTGAAGTGCGGCCTGATCGTGATGGTTCTTTATTTGTAGTATCCGATACTAAAAAACTAACGTTGTTGATGGCGGTTTTTGAAGTCAATCTGAGTAAAATAAAATTGGGGCAAAAATTATCGATTTCAGTCCCTGCTTATGGCAACGAGATTTTTCCTGCTACCGTGCAGTACATCGGTCAAGTGCTGGATGAGAAGACGCGTACCGTACAAGTCCGTTGCGATTTGCCCAATACCGATGGTCGTTTATTACCCGGCATGTACGCGACCATCACCGTGGAAAGTGATCCCGACGATAAGGCTATCGTGATTCCGCTGACGGCTGTTTTTACCGAGGGTGATGCTGATTATGTATTTATTGCTATCGACGAAAATCACTATCAGCAACGTGCGGTTGAAATTGGTCTGCGACTTAAAGACAAGGCCGTTGTAACTCAAGGCTTGCAACCTAATGAACAGGTGGTGACTGATGGTGCGCTAACGCTGCGTGCCGAAGAAGAAGTCGAAACCAGTAGCGACAAGCCTTAGAAGAGAATATTGACATGATCGAACATCTTATTGCATTTTGCCTGCAACAGCGGCTGATGGTTATCGGCGCGACCCTGGCTATTGCCATTTCCGGCGTCATTGCCTTTGAAGAGCTGCCGGTACAGGCATTTCCCGATGTGCAAAACGTCTTTGTACAGGTGGTAACCCAATATCCGGGGCAAGCGCCGGAAGAAGTTGAAAAACTGATCTCGTTGCCCATTGAGCGGGTAATGAACGGTTTACCGCATCTGATGAGTATGCGCTCGGTTTCTATCTTTGGCTTATCGGTAGTGACCCTGACTTTTGAAGACAGCGCGGAGGATTATTTCTCCCGGCAACAGGTGTTGGAGCGCCTGCAAAATGCCGATATTCCGGGTGACAGCAAGCCGCAGTTGGGGCCGTTATCGACCGGTGTGGGCGAGATTTTACGCTATGTCGTTGATGCCAAAAATCTGCCGTTAATTGAGCAGCGTGCGCTGCAAGACTGGGTCATTGAGCCAAAGATTCGTTCGGTTCAAGGTGTTGCCGATGTCGTCTCTTACGGCGGTGGTGTTAAAGAATATAAAGTAACTGCCAAACCGGATCGCCTGAAAAATTACAACATTGATCTTCAGCAACTGTTCGATGCCATTGCCGCCAACAATAATAATACCGGTGGCGGCTATATTGAATATGGCGATGAAGCACTGGTGGTAAGAAGTGTTGGCTTGTTGAAATCCGCTGGGGAAATCGGTGAGATCGTCATCACGACCTTTGATGGCGTGCCAGTGCGAATCAAGGATGTCGCCGAGATCAGTGTCGGCCCGCAACCGCGTACCGGTATTGTTGGTATGAATCAGCGCGATGATGTCGTCGAAGGCATTGTCTTGTTAATTAAAGGCCGTGATGCCGTTAATGTATTGGGTGGCGTTAAAGAGAAAATACAGGAACTTAACGATTTTGGTTTGCCGCCCGGCGTTAAAATTACCCCTATTTATGATCGCACCGAACTGGTTGGCCATACCGTGCATACGGTTGAGCACAACATGCTTGAAGGTGCGGCCCTGATCATGATTATCTTGTTGGTGTTCCTGCGTCGCTTTATGGCTGCGTTTCTGGTCACGCTAATTATTCCGTTATCGCTGTTGTTTGCTTTTATTCTGGTTGACCTGGGGGGGATTTCCGCCAACCTGATTTCGTTGGGTGCCATCGATTTTGGTATTATCGTTGACAGTGCCGTGGTCTTGGTTGAAGCGGTTATGGTGCAAGTGACCCTGGATTTGCATCGTAATATGGATATTCGTCATCTGCGGCAAACCTTGCTGATTACGGCGACGGAAATGGGGCGACCGATTTTATTTTCAAAAGCCATTATCATCATCGCTTTTTTACCTATTTTTACCTTCCAGCGGGTGGAAGCCAAAATTTTTGCGCCGATGGCTTATACCCTCAGTTTTGCACTGGTCGCTTCCATGCTGTTCAGTCTGACTTTTGTGCCGGCAATGCTGACTTATTTATTGGGGCCAAAAATGGCGGAAAGCCATAATCCCTTGGTTCATGCTATGGAGCATCATTACCGGCGGCTTTTGGAATGGGTGCTTAAACATGCACGTACTATATTTATGGCGGCAGTGGTTACTCTGGTATTAAGTTTTATGTCGGTACGTTTTATAGGTACCGAATTTATGCCCAAGTTGGATGAAGGCAATATCTGGTTGACCATTACCTTGCCAACCCCGGTATCGCTGACCACTGCCAAAGAGTTTGAACGCAAGGTGCGCGATAAACTGGAAACATTTTCCGAAGCCAAAATGGTCTTGACCCAGTTGGGTCGTCCGGAAGACGGCACCGATCCCAAAGGTTTCAATAATCTTGAAGTGTTGATTGATCTTAATCCTAAAGATACTTGGCGTTACAAGAAAAAAGATGAACTGGTGCAGGCGATGGATAAGGAGTTGTCGATTTTCCCGGGTATTCTGACCAACTTTTCGCAGGTGATTCAAGATAACGTTGAAGAGGCCATTTCCGGTGTCAAAGGTGAAATTGCCATCAAAATATTTGGCAGCGATCTAAAAACCCTGCAAGACAGAGCCGATCAGGTGACGCATATTCTAGCCTCAATTCGGGGCGCTACCGATGTCGCCGCAGAACAGCAAGCCGGTTTGGCACAGGTGATGGTGGATATCGACCGCGCCAAAGTATCGCGTTACGGCATCAATGTGGCTGATGTCGAGCGTGTCATGGAAATCGGTATGGGTGGCAAGGCGGCCTCTCAGTTTTTGGAAGGCGAACGGCGTTTTGACATTACCCTGCGCTATGCAGAAAATGCCCGTAATTCGGTAGCGGGATTAGAAAACCTGACCGTGCAAGCGCCCGACGGCCCACGCATTCCATTGTCGGAACTGGCTACGATTAAAATTAATCAGGGTGCGTCCCGGATTAGTCGGGAAGACAATATGCGCCGGATTGCCATTAAATGTAACTTGATCGACCGCGATCAAGGCAGCTTTGTCGCCGAAGCCCAGCAAAAAGTTAAAGCTCAAGTGGATTTGCCGCCGGGTTACCGTATTGTTTGGAGCGGACAATTTGAAAATCAGCAACGGGCTATGAAGCGTCTGGCGGTCATCGTGCCCATCAGTCTGGGCTTAATCTTTGTCTTATTGTTCTGGGCTTTTATGTCGATAAAAAATGCGCTGCTGATTCTCATGAACGTGCCTTTCGCGATGATCGGTGGTATCCTGATTCTGTTGGCGACAGGGATTAATCTTAGTGTGTCGGCCGCTGTTGGTTTTATCGCACTATTTGGCATTGCCGTACAAAACGGCGTGATTTTGGTATCGCAATTAAATAAATTGCGCAGGGAAGGACAATCGCTGCACGATGCCATTGTTAATGGCTCGGTCAGTCGTCTCAGGCCGGTTGTGATGACGGCCATGATGGCAATGTTGGGGCTGTTTCCTGCGGCACTTTCGACCAGTGTGGGTTCGGAAACGGCAAAGCCTTTCGCCGTGGTGATTATTGGCGGCTTGCTGACGGCAACCCTGTTGACGTTGACATTATTACCCGCGCTGTACCGCTATTTTGCCGAACCTGACGAACTTTAAAGGAAAAATATGAAAGAAATACGCGCCTTCATTCAACCACACAAACTCAGCCATGTAACGATGGCCTTGTTGGAAATCCCGGGCTTTCCCGGCATGACAATTATTGATTGCGATGGTTTTGGGCGCGAACGCACTCAGCACGTTCAGGATTACAAACCTTTCCTGTCTAAAAAACGGATTGAAATTTTCGCCCCCGAAAACTTGGTGGAAATTATTTTTGAAACCATTATGAAGGTTGCCCATAGCGGACAGCATGGCGATGGCAAAGTGTATGTTTTGGATGTGCTTGAGGGTGGCCGAATCAGTAACGGTACAAGAGATCCTGATTTGGGGTAGTACCGGCGTATCAAAAAGCATATCACCACGAAGAGACGAAGGACACGAAGAAAAAGCAAAAAATTAGGGTGTCCTTCATTGTTGCACAAAAGCAGTGAATAGTTCTTTTTATAAAACGTAACTACTCAACCATTAAAAAATAGGTAAGTATTAAGTCCCTTCGCTTTGCTCGCCCGCCTTTGAAAAAGGTGAGCGAGGGTAATGCTGTTAATTTAAGCAACTTGCTGGAGTAAAAAAGCCTTAGCTGTTTTTACAGGCAATAGCTGAAGCAATTGCACTTCAGCTTTTGGCTATCAACTTGTAATTATTCC
>CAIMDR010000243.1 GCA_903839795.1 uncultured Methylococcaceae bacterium
AGTTACAAGACGACTTTTAACGAGATCAATGTCGCTTGCGAATCTTGCCACGGCCCTGCATCACAGCATATCGAGTGGGCGAAGCAGGCGCAACCGCCCTATTCGGACGCTAACAAAGGTTTGTCAGTGAAGCTGCAAAGCCATTGGCAAGAGGCGTGGAAGTTTGCCGATAAAGGCGTTATTGCCCATCGTGAACAGCCTGCCAATGATGCACTGATGAATGTCTGTTGGGCTTGTCATTCACGCCGCTTGACACGGGTTGAAGGCAGTTTGCCGGGTTTGCCCTTGGAAGACACGCATCAGCCGGCATTACTGACGCAACCGACTTACCATGCCGATGGGCAGCAACGTGACGAAGATTACACTTGGGGATCGTTCCGTCAGAGCAAGATGTTTCAGCAAGGCGTGACCTGTATGGATTGTCATGAGCCGCACTCGCTTAAGCTTCGTGCTGAAGGCAATGCGCTGTGTACCCGTTGCCATAATGCCGAAAAATTCGACACGCAAAAACATCATTTTCATAAGCCCGATTCAAAAGGGGCGGCGTGTATGGACTGTCACGCGCCTGAACAAAATTACATGGTGAATGATGGACGCCACGATCACAGTTTTCGATTGCCCCGGCCTGATTTATCACAAACGCTGGGCAGTCCAAATGCCTGTACCCAATGCCATCAAAAACAAAAGCCTGAATGGGCGGCTGGTATGATGGATAAGTGGTATGGCAACGATTGGCGCAAGCGTCCGCATTACGGTACGACATTACAGGCTGGCGTAACACAGGGCATTAAAGCATTGCCGGCACTACTGGAACTTGCTCAGGATTCAGCCAGTCCCGCGCTTGTACGCGCAACCGCTCTCTCGTTGATCAAGCCCATGATGAGTCCGGATCTGCTAACGTTTGCACGATCGCAATTAAAGGATGCCGATCCTTCGGTGCGAATTGCCGGTCTTGGCTTGATTGAATCAGCCGATCCAATCAATCGCATACTCTCCGCCTCGCCCTTGCTTGCCGATCCGGTTCGTGGTGTGCGTATTGAAGCCGCGCGTGTGCTTGCCGATGCACCGGACAGTCAGCTTCCAGAGGGTCGACTGGAGAACCGTAACAGGGCGATGCAGGACTATGTGGATGCTCTAAAGCTTAATGCCGACTGGCCAGCGGAAAATATTAATTTGGGTAATCTTTACCTGCGGCAGGGCAAAATAGACGAGGCTATTGTTGCTTATCAACGTGCCATTACCCTCGACCCGCTTTTTGTTGGTGCGTATGCCAATCTCGCCGATGCCTATCGTCAGAAAAGTCGCGATGATGAGGGTGAAAAACAGTTACGCAAGGGTCTGTCATTAATTCCCGATGCGGCAGACTTACACCATGCACTGGGTTTGCTATTGGTGCGCAAGGCAGATAAAAGTACAGCGTTACAGGAATTTGCCAAAGCCAGTAAGCTCGCGCCAACTGATGCTCGCTATGCGTATGTTTACGGCATCGCACTGAATTCTATGGGTAAGCAACACGCAGCGTTGACCGTACTAAAAGCGGCTGACACGCGTCAGCCGCATAACCTCCAGATACTCAGCGCCTTGATTTCGATGCAGCGCGAGGCGGGCGATAACAAGGCGGCGCTAATTTATGCACGAAAAGCCGCTGAAGCGTTGCCGGGCAATAAAGAAATTGAGCAGTTAATCCTGGAATTAGAGGGTGTGAAATGACCAGTTTATTGCTTGCCCTAAAAAGTATTCCCATGATTTTTATGGCTCTGTTTCCGGTAGTTAATCCGGCTACCCACTAAGTCGGGACAAAAAATATAGTTAACGCCGACATACCTGCAAGGATGCCGGTATCCAGTGCCATAGAGGGTAACTTTCAGATAACGTTGCCGCTTGATTTAGGGTCTATGCCAAACTATAGATTTTCAGATAAATAATTTCGATCTTAACGGATACCATCCCTTTAAGGGATGTTATCCGTATGGTCTGCAAACTTCATGTAAGGGAAATTTAATTTCTGAAAGACTATAGCCGGAACTTTTATCTGCGATAAATAATAACTTCTTAAAAGCATAGTCCGTTTCGCTTTTTTTCAATGAACTTGGACTAGAGTCCAATAGCAAAAACTCTTTAATTACTAATATTATCAAACGCGCTTATTTTTAGTGTTAGCCATTAGTTTCCTGTCAACGATGGCAGAATCAAGGCTTTCAACTTATAGGTATTTTTACGTATTGTACAAATAAATTATTTCTACTATTCTCAACACGCACAAAAAAATTTCACACTAAAATAGTGTGTAGGGTAAGGGGTAATTTATCCAGTCAAGGTGAATAAGTTTTTCATTACAAGATGTTCAAGTTATTTCAAGCACATTCTTTAACTACTTCAGCGAGGTTAGTTAGATTGATGGATTTTAGTTCAGATAACGTAAACCAGACAGGGAATAATCCTTTATATATAAGGGGTTATTATTTGTGAAATTGTCTCGTTTTAAATTTGGAATCCGTATTACTCAGTCCATTGACTTGGTGTTTTGGTCTTGCAGAAGTAAATAATCAATCAGGATTCACCTAAATATTTCGCATTTATTTAAACGATTTAGGACTTAAAGTCTAATACTCGATGTTCAAGTTTTTATTCATTGATTTTAAAAAAT
>CAIMDR010000244.1 GCA_903839795.1 uncultured Methylococcaceae bacterium
ATTCGTTTCCAATACCGGCGGAATGTCGAGTCCCGTAAAATGACGTTCATTTTTACCCTTATCGGGCTTAATGGCTATATAAGATCCGGACATCAGAGTGCCTAAACCGGAGACACCGCTTAAGCCGATTTGTGGTTTTACCACCCAAAACTGGGTGTTATCCGTTAAATACCCATTGCTTTCCTTATCCATTTGCGCAGTAACTTTAATAGTTTTTAAATCTTTATTAATTTCAATATCTGAGACTTTACCGATTTCTACATCCAGATATTTGATTTTGGTTTTGTCTATTTCCAAACCGTCAGCGCTGGGAAAGGTGATGGTAATTTCAGGCCCTTTTTCCGATAGGGTCTTGTAAATTAGCCAGCCACTGACTAATAACGCGCAGATCGGTAATAACCAGATCAGTGGAAATTCCCGCTTTTTATTAATAGCGGCATCGCTCGCTTCGTAAGGAGGTTCGATAAAATCATTCATAGGTTTTTCTGGTTATCCCAAAGTAAGCGTGGATCAAAATTCTCGGCTGCGAACATAGTCAATATCACCACGGCGGCAAATGCGGTTGCTGCAGGGCCGGCAATAATCTGTATCCCGCCAAAATCAACCAAATCCACCAGAATGGAAATCATAAAAATATCCAGCATAGACCAGCGCCCGACAAACGCAATGACACGATACATCACCGTCCATCGACGGGCATTAATTTGCCAGCGAAAATGCGCACACAGCAGCAGCAAACCGATGCCTATCAGTTTTGACGACGGCACGAGAATACTCGCCACCAGCACCAACATCCCGATAGGGATCATGCCGCTGTCAATTAATTCCACAATACCGCCGGCAATGGTATGTGCATCACCCGCGCCAAATTGATTAACGGTCATAATGGGGAAAATATTGGCCGGAATATACAGAAAAAAACTACTCACCAACAACGCAGTGGTGCGTTGCAAACTGTGTGGGTGTCTTGCATGCAGATGGCTGTTACAGCGTGGACATGATAAAAGATGATCAACTGTTTTTACCAGATAACCGCAGTCGTGGCAGCGGATAAATCCTTGCGTTAATGCATTCGCTTTAGCTCGCATTCTTGTTCTCCTTTCGCAATTGCTCAATGCGTTGCCAGAATAACCTGTTATCCAGACTACTGGTTAGCAGGGTTGTTATGATGATCAGGGCGATAAAAGCATAAAGACCCCAACCCAATTTAAGCGGTGCAATCGCCATCAGCTTAACGCAGGCAACAATAATACCCAGCATATAAACTTCCAGCATCACCCATTCGTCCAAATGATGCATCCAGCGCATCCACGCAACCAAATAACGGTTGGGGCGATTAAAATAAAGATGTCCGCTAATGAGTAAAGATAAACAAAGATGCACGAGCGGAAACAAAATGCTGGCCAAAAATACGACAATAGCAACGGCCTCCATACCGTCGTTATATAAAGCAATAACCCCGGATATCAATATACCCGTGTTCGCATTGCCCAAGACAGTTAAGCCCACCATGGGCAACAAATTGGCGGGGAAAAATAATATAAACCCGGCAATAGACAGGGCAAAAGTGCGTTCAACACTTTGTTTACGGGGTCTTGACAGTAACAGGCCACAGCGCGGGCAATGGACTTTTTCACCCGGTTTTGGTTGAGCAGGTTTGAGCAATAAATCACACTCAGGACAGGCATCGTAGTTTGTGTTATTCATGGCTTTAGTGAAAAGATGCAATAAATCGCATCTCAATAGAGAGTTGAAAAAAAGCCATAATATGACAAATTATAATAGAAGGCTAGAAGTCACTATTTCCCGATTAAAGAAAGGGCTTTATGCAGCGGGGCGCTCGAAACCTTAATGGTTCCCTCCAGTGGGTTATTTAATTCCAGGATTAGATAAATAGCGCACGACATCGATATCGCGCAAATGAATAATACTGATTTCGCTTTCATAGTTCTAGCATAACCTACCAGGCTAGAAAGGATTTAAACTAAACGCTGTTGGGGCACTAATTACCTCGCCAGGTTTGCGATTGGCGATTTCAACAAACTCCTTTGCCCATTGGTCAATAACTTGTTTAGCCGGGCCATACCACGTCAATCTGGTTAAATCGAGGGGATCAACATCCTGTACATTACGGTCTGCAAAGGTTGCAACAATTTCATTAGTGCCTAAATCACGTATTCGCCCTTCAAAGGCCGCCGCCCGTTGATTGATCAAACCCGCAGCGGTGCCTCCACCCACTACTAACCATCCAGCCGCGTTCAACATTGGCATTGAGGGATCAATTTCAATTAACGCCAATTCCAGTTGCAAAACGCTTTGCGTTTGTTGGGCCGGATAATCAAGCATTATAAAGTGTTGATCATCATCATTTTTAAAATCGGATACCACTTGGTTTTGAAAATAGACGGCTACGTCTTGTATGTCTTTTTTTACATTCGTCACATAATTAACCGAGCTTAATTTATGTATCCAGTCCATTTTTAACATGTATTGGGTATTGACGGGGGCGACCACAAGATACTGATACGCTTTAAAGTCGACACCTGGTTTAATCCAGGCTCTTTGGAAAGGCAAGTAAGCAACTTTCTTTTCCCGTTGCGCATCTGGCGTAAAAGCAGTGTCGGGAGCAGGTGCTATAACGGCAGCTTTTGCATCATTGCTGAGACCTTGAGTATCTTTTTCGGCGCTGTTAATGGTAGAGCAACCTATCAGGGAGGCAGTTAGCGCACAGCCAAACAGAGCGCCAATTGTTTTAAAACTAAAAAAATACGTGGGTATTTTCATTAAATTTTCCTTTCGTAAATATTGATTTAAAGCCCATTGACACACCACAAGCATAATTAATCCGCTGTTCAAACAGGGTAGATTTCATAGATTCCCGCTGGAGCAAGAAGTTTATTAACCTGATATTTACCAATACCCCGTCAATCCCACAAAGGGCCCCTTCAAGGTTACATCGGCTCCCACAACGCCCTTGTCCACGTTCACCCGTAACACCTTATAACCAGCCTCAACTGACGAGGGCACGCCAAAGAAACTCGTGCGGTAGCCGACCATCCCGAGTGCGCCGCCGGTAAAGCTCACATTATTCGCGCCAAAGCCACCGACGTTGCCGTCCACCAAAGCAAACCAATGCGGGGAGAACTCTACCATGACCTTGCCACCCACTATCGGAGCGGTAAAGGATTTGCTGCCAGAAACGCTGATGCCGCGAATGAGGTCGAGTTGATTACCCAGCCAGATGGAGCGCCCGCCAGCATAGATTTCGAGAAGATTAGAATTCGATTTATTGCTCCAGTTACCTACGCGCTCAGAGGCTGAAGGACCAAACACACGGTACATTACCCCGTAATCCATGATACCCATCTCCATCGACAAGCCCGAACTGACCCGATCGAAACGAGGCTTAAAATTCATACTCATGTAATTGCCGTCCAGGAAGAACCCCAGCTTCTCGTAATGCGCCTCTAAATGCCCATTGAAAGCCATAGGAAAATTACGCAGCTTCCCGGCGATATCGATGAAACTGGCATCTACCGACTTACTGTACGGACCAACGGAGAAGTCGCCGCTCACGCCTGGCAACCAAGTGTAGAGCGAGAGATTGAACGACCAAGGATTTTGGATGGGCGCAGGATTGGCTTTCACAGTTCCTGCGCCATGAACGCCAGAAGCTGTCGCCAAGGCAACAGCAAGAGCCAATGGTTTGAAAGTCGGTAAAAAGCCGTTATTTATGGTCATGCAAGATCTCCTTAATTTTTTGGGACAGGGTTGCAAACCCCGTCCCGCGTAGTTACTTGTTACGTGACATTCACGAATTTAAAGCATCCGGAAACGCTAATGCGCACCCTGTCTACGGCAACTTTAAAGAATACCCCCCTTGACTTAAGGTGCCTCTGTGCCTGAAGTCCAGGCGGATAATTTTTCTGTCAATAGTTCAGCCCAATGGTTGATAGCATTTTCTGCATCGCCCCACTGCCACTGAAAACCGGCCTTAATCGAACCGCCGCCGATCCGTTTATCTACCGCCAATCCAAGTACCTGTCCCGATACAGAATCTGTTATTTTAATCTCGCCCTGAGCCCCGCCGACGAACGGCATGGAACCGGTTGCCAGATACTTAAGGTTAGACAGCATGTGCGCCTGCGGAACTATTATAGAAATGCTACGTAGTCCTGGCGTGGCGGATTCGGCATCGATCAAGGCAGCATCAATCTTCAAGACGCCCGACCCCGCTTGGTCGACGATCTGAAATTTCTGTCCGAGCTCCTCTTTAAATTGTTGCGAGGTATAGTTGACCAGCATCTGCTGATCAGCAGCGGACAGCTTTGAGGAATCGCTGCCCCAATAAGTCACCGGAGAAATCAGGATTTTGTTGTACTGGCTCCATTTGGCGGCTGGATTAATGTAACGCAGACCCGCCTGTTCCTTCCCGCCGGGTGCGAGCAGAGAACAGTCATTACCAATGAACGCGCAGTTAACGCCAGACTGTTTAATGTCAACTTTTTGTGTCGTTGTACAGGCGCTTAATATCAATAGACACAGAGCCACCAACGGCAAACCGGCTCCGGCTTTTGTTTGGTATTCTGAATGATTCAATTTAATGTTCATGATTTTTCTCCAAATGTTAATGTAAGTGGTTATTTAAAAAGTAACTTCTCATGCTTTGCAGAATTTAGATCTGTCAGGTTTTAAGAGCCTGACAGGTCTGGTAAAAAACAGATAACCAGCAGCGATTCGGCTTACCGGTTTTATAGAAAACCGCTTCTTGCTGATTTTAAAACAAGCGGACAGCCCTTGTAAGCCATCCGCTTAATCTACAGAGCGACTACTGCCCTGCGTGTTGCTTCATGGCTTCTTCGATCTTCGCTTTCACGGCTTCGAGGTTGAAGCTCGCACCCTTCTGCATAGGTGGATACTCAAGCGCTGTCATGGCCAGCTTGCCCACTTGCTGCTGAACAAATACAAAGCGCCAGAACTCATACTGGAACCATTGAAAGTAATTCTCTGATCCGTTTAGTGTTCCGTTTTCAGGGAAGTCCAGGCGCTCGAATGGATCCAGCCGCCGGGTTGGTCAATAAAACGATACTTGTAGTCATCAATACGCACTGCGCCCAAGGTGCTTTCCCCGAAATAGAAAATTTCATGGCGATTCGACGGCCCTTTGCCTGTAATCAAATCCAACTGGTTATAGCCGTCAAGATGCATCTTGTACTTGGTATCGCCAATTTTTTTGCCCTTCAACAGCTCATCCGCAATAGTCGGGTCACCCGCCGCAGGCATCTTGCCCGGCCAGCGAACGATTGCCGGTACACGGAAACCACCTTCAAAGATGGTGCCTTTTTGTCCCCTGAACGGTGTGTTGCCTCCATCAGGCCAAGTGAATGTCTCTGTACCGTTGTCAGTAGTGAAAACGACGATAGTATTTTCGTCCTCGCCCATGTCCTTAAGCTTTTGCATCAGTAAGCCGATGTCGTCATCGAGTTGCGCCATGCCCGCTTCATGGATTGACCAGCCGTTTTGAGCGGTTCGTAACGCCTCATACTTGTCTGAAAGATGGGTAACGATGTGCATGCGGGTAGGATTAAGCCAGAGAAAGAATGGCTTGCCGTCCGCCTCGACCTTGTCGATGAACTTAAAGGAAAGATCGCGAATCTCGTCGTTTTCGTTAGTCGCGACGTA
>CAIMDR010000245.1 GCA_903839795.1 uncultured Methylococcaceae bacterium
CATCAGCGCACCAAACCGAGATGGCTTTGGTATAGGACTCTGTACCTTTTCCTGATCTTGGGAAAAACAAGTATTGAATGGTGATGCCTTGCGCCAAATACTGATCCATTTCTGAATGAAGCTTGCGACAGTAGCCGCAATCTATGTCGGTAAAAATTGAAACAGTATATTTAGAAATTTTGGGTTTAAACACGATCATATTGGCTTGGCCCATTTTTTCAAGAGCCAATTTTCGGGTATTATTTAATTTTTCTTCCGTTAAATCTTTGCGGGCTGCCACATCAACCAGGCGACCTTGTAGCAAATACTTGCCATCCTTGGAAACATAAAAGATATTGGCTCCCACGATAACCTCATAAAGCCCTTTAATTTCTGAAGGCTTTACGGAATCAATTTTCATGGTGGGCATTGACTGAGTCATTGATTGCCTGATGGCAGTCTCATCCGCATTAGCGGTAGATAATGTCAGACCCAATAATGATAACGCGGCAATCTTAATAACTTTTCTCATAGTGTTCTCGTGTTTACTGGATTGGATTTTTAAAGGCTAAAAAGCGCGGGATTTATAGAGACCGTCGTTGATTAAGCGACATTATTTTCTGTAGGGCGTGCCGTGCGCGCCTTGAAAATTAAGGCACGCACGGCACAGCCCTACGCACTTAATTAATTCATGGCTCTATATTAATTAAATAAACGTTGAACATCAAGAACCATCGCCAATGCCATTAACGACATGAGTAAAGCGATGCCGACTTGCTGAAAAAATGTTTGTATCTTTTCTGAAACCGGTTTGCCTTTAATGGCTTCCAAGCCAAAAAACAGCAAATGTCCACCATCCAGTACAGGCACCGGCAGTAAATTTAACACGCCTAAACTCACACTCACCAGCGCCATAAATTTTAAGAAATGTACCAGCCCCATTTCTGCTGATTGTCCTGCATACTGCGCGATGCTGATAGGGCCGCTCAGATTTTCTACTGACGCTCTGCCAATCAGCATTTTGCCCATCATTTTCAATGTTGACGCGGCATAATACCAGGTCGTTTCAAAAGCAACCGGTATGGCTTTTAGTGGTGACAGTGAATATTCAATACTGACTGACTTTATCAGGTCTTCCGGAACAAAAACGGACGCGCCAATCTTGCCTTCTGTTTTCTGCTCAACCGGCACACTTTTGGGGGTAATCGTGAGGGGCATCTGAACGCCATCACGCTCTATCAGTAGTTGGATAGCAACACCGGGGTGGGTTTTTACGGTGTCGACCCACTGCATCCAGTCATTCATAACCGTGCCATCGGCACTGATAATCAAATCACCTTGGCGCAAGCCGGCTGTTAAGGCTGCACTATCGGGAAGCACTTTACCTATAACCGGTTTTAATTTGGGAGACCACGGCTTAAAGCCCAATTTCTCATACAATGCGTCCGGATTTTTGGCATCACTTTCTGCAATATTTAGTATCCTGACGGCTTCCTGTTGATCGAAGTTTTTTACGGCAACCTTAATACCCTGCTCGCCATCCATTGCAGAGGCTATTATTACGCCCATTGCTTCAGTCCAGGTCGGCGTCAATTTGTCATTAACTGAAATAATCTGATCGCCTTCTACAAAACCCGCAGTCGAGGCTAATGTGTCCTGCCCGACTACGCCAAGTATGGGTTTTATACCGGTTTCACCAATAACCAACACAGTCCAAAACAAGGCAACAGCCAGCATCAGATTAAAAATGGGGCCGGCCGCGACAATTGCCGTTCTACCCGACAAAGACTGGCGATTGAAAGCAAAGGCCAAATCTTCCTGTTTAACTTCGCCTTCCCGCTCATCAACCATTTTGACATAGCCACCCAGCGGAATGGCTGATAACACATACTCTGTGGACTCAGGATTTTTCTGATAAGACCATAACACCTTGCCAAAACCAACAGAAAACCGAATTACTTTTACGCCGACTTTACGTGCCACCCAAAAATGCCCAAATTCATGAATTGAAACCAGAATACCAATGGCAATGACGAAATAAAACAGCGTATGTAATAGATCCATTAATGAGCAAGCTCGGTAATAATTTGTTTGGAGACCTGTCGGGCCTGTTGATCGGCTTCTAATATAATCGCTAGCGTACTGGCGGGTTTAGCGTCAAACTTTTCCATACAACGCTCGATAATAACGGGAATATCGGTAAAACGTACCTGCTCGTTAAGAAATGCTTCCACCGCTATTTCATTAGCCGCGTTTAAAACGGTCGGGATAATTCCGCCTTTGTTAATGGCGTCATAAGCAAGCCGTAAACAGGGGAAGCGCTCCAGATTGGGCTCTTCAAAATCCATCCGTCGAACATCAAAAATATTCAACGGTTCAACGCCCGAATCAAACCGTTCCGGCCAAGCCATTGAGTAAGCAATGGGAACACGCATATCCGGATTGCCCATTTGCGCCAACACCGTACCATCAACATAATCTACCATAGAGTGGATAATGCTTTGGGGATGAATCACAACCTGTATTTGATCCGGTCTCATAGCGAATAAAATACAGGCTTCGATCATCTCCAAGCCTTTATTCATCATGGTTGCAGAATCAACCGAAATCTTTCTCCCCATATCCCAATTAGGGTGGGCTACGGCTTGATCAGGCGTTACATGAGCCATTTTATCCAATGGCATTTCACGAAACGGCCCGCCTGAAGCAGTTAATAAAATGCGTCTGGCTTGTTTGGCATGCATACCCGATTTATAACCGGCGGGCATACATTGAAAGATGGCATTATGCTCACTATCGATAGGCAACAATTGCGCACCGGATTCGGCAACCGCTTGCATAAAGATATCGCCGGACATCACCAACGCTTCTTTATTGGCCAATAAAATTATTTTACCGGCCTTTGCCGCTGCCAGACTTGGCAATAATCCCGCAGCACCAACAATGGCTGCCATCACCGAATCAACAGTGTCCAGGGTGGCAACAAACTCCAGCGACTTTGCACCTGACAGCACTTTAATCGCTGAAATGGGTGAATCTTTAAGCTTTTCAGTAAAGGCTAGCGCTTTATTTTCATCAACAACGACGGCATATTCTGGTTTATGTACCAGGCATTGTTCAAACAGCAAATCAATATTGTTATTTGCCGTTAAGGCGACCACATTATAAAGATCGGGATGTCTGGCGGCTACGTCTAACGTACTAACACCAATTGATCCGGTCGCACCGAGTATGCATAAGCCTTTCATAAATCAAGCCCAATCAGTACGATACCGGCATAAAAAAATGGAATACCGGCAATCAGACTGTCTATTCTATCCAAAACACCACCGTGTCCGGGTAATAATGTGCCGCTATCTTTAACACCGCACTGACGCTTTACCACACTGATAAACAGGTCGCCATAAATCGAAATCAATACCGTCAATACCGACAACAATACAAAATCAAATATCCTGGCCCATATAAAACCATCTTGATAGGCAATATAACCAATGAAAGACGCTGCAAAAATAGCGCCCACGATTAATGCGCCAATCATTCCGGCAACTGTTTTACCCGGACTGATTTCAGGAGCCAGCTTGGTTTTACCCCATTTTTTACCGGTAAAATAAGCAGAAATATCCGCAGCCCAAATCAAAACCAGAAAATACATCGTCATTTCCGGACCATAAAAAGCTCTTAACCGGGATAAAAACATCCATGCCGATAATAAAACAAACCAGCCGATGAAAACCTTATAGCCGGTTTTCATTTTCAGGTTTAACACGCCGGATGGTGTATTTCTGATTAATATCATAACCAATATCCAAAATAATACCGGTGGTATAACCAGCCATTCCAGTGCACCTGAATAGTCTCGGACATCTGGCCAATCAACTGCTTGAGCGATCAACTCAAGAATTTGTGTCCAAAAATGAAGACCAGCCATTGGCAAAATTAAGGCCAACAGAAACAAGACACGCTTAACCGGCGAAGTAACGCCTACAAGGTCAATCCATTCCCATGCCGCTAAAAGAGTGATGACACCGATCACTAAGGAAAAATTAAATGAAAAACTTTCCGTTGGCAAAGTAAATACTGCCAGTGCAATCAGGAAAGCAAGGACTGATGCCGTTATAATTCTCTTTAGTAACATGTTTGTAAGCTATTTAATAGTGAAGTTATAGAGTGACTGATTTATCAAGAACTTGCTCACTGGTATGACCAAAGCGCCGTTGCCGACTTTTAAAGCTCTTGATAGCATCTTCAAGTGAATTCTGGTCAAAATCAGGCCAGAGTGTTGTTGTAAAGTACATTTCTGCATAGGCTAATTGCCATAACATAAAATTGCTGACACGTTGTTCGCCACCTGTCCTTATAAACAGGTCAGGATCCGGCAGTCCAGCCGTTGACAAATGCTGGCTGATAAGTTGTTCACTAATCACCTGATTTTGCAATTCTCCAGACGCTATTTTTGCTGCGACTTGCTGAAATGCCTGACACATATCCCAGTGACCACCATAATTGGCTGCCACAATCAGTGTCATAGCTGTATTACCTTCCGTTTGCGCCTCTCCTTCGGCCATTTTTTGTTGTAACTTATCTGAAAACTCAGTTCTGTCACCAATAAATCGCAAGCGGATATTATTACGATCAAGTTTGTTGATTTCCCGTTGCAAGGTTGCCATAAAAAGCGCCATTAGCAATGACACTTCAGCGGCCGGCCTTCGCCAATTTTCACTACTAAAAGCAAACAACGTCAAGACTTCAACATTATTGGTAACGCAATACTCGACAATTTTTCTAACTGCTTTAACCCCGGCCTGATGGCCAACCGCTCTGGGCATAAACCGTTTTTGCGCCCATCGACCATTACCATCCATGATAATGGCAATATGACGAGGATTATTGCTATCAGATTCCGGATTGTTACTATCATCAGCAGGCATTATTATGTCCTTTTTTAAATTGATAACAGATCGGCTTCTTTCACTTCCAGTAACTTTTCAACTTCCTTGACATACTGGTCAGTTAACTTTTGGATTTTTTCTTCAGCGGCACGCGCTTCATCTTCAGAAATCATCTTTTCCTTTAAGGCTTTATTTATTTCTGAATTAGCATCACGGCGAATATTTCTGATCGCAACACGTCCATTTTCAGATTCATGTTTAACGACTTTAACCAGGCTGCGACGACGCTCTTCCGTCAGCGCCGGCAAGGGAATACGAATAGTCATACCATTGGTAGACGGATTCAATCCCAAGTCTGATTTTAAAATGGCTTTTTCAATCGCCTGTACCATGCCTTTTTCCCAAGGCGTGATGGTTAGCGTACGCGCATCTTCAACGGCAATATTGGCAACCTGAGATAATGCAGAATCCGTACCGTAATAAGATACACTAATTTGCTCCAGCAAACTGGGGTGCGCTCTACCTGTCCTGATTTTTGAGAACTCATGCTTTAACGCTTCAATACTCTTGCCCATGCGGGTTGCAGCATCCTGTTGAATGTCACTAATCATAACTCTGTTCCTCGTTCAATAAGAGAGCCAATCTCTTCGCCCATCATTAATCTCATAACGGCACCTTGCTCAAAAATATTCATCACTCGCATCGGTACATTATTGTCACGGCATAAAACCAAAGCGGTGGTATCCATAACATTAAGACGCTGATCCAGTGCTTCGTCATACGTTAAGCGTGGATAAAACACGGCATCCTTAACTTTTTCAGGATCTGCCGAATACACGCCCTTAACTTTAGTTGCCTTGATCATCAGATCGGCATTAATTTCAATGGCTCTAAGGCTGGCAGCCGAATCGGTGGTAAAAAAAGGATTGCCGGTACCGGCTGCAAAAACAACCACACGCCCTTTTTCCAAGTGCCTGACCGCTCGACGGCGAATGTAGTCCTCACAGACCTGATTGATTTTAAGTGCGGACATCACTCTGACCTGTTGACCGAGAGACTCTAATGAATCCTGCATAGCCAACGCATTGATGACCGTAGCCAACATACCCATCTGATCGCTAGTGACTCTATCCAGACCTTCAGCTGCTTTTTCAGCGCCGCGCAATATATTGCCGCCGCCAATAACCAAACCAACCTGAATACCCACTTCACATAATTCTTTAATTTCAGTGGCCAGTCGCTTAACAATATCAGCATCAATACTGCCGCCTGTCTGACTCATTAAAGCCTCACCGCTTAACTTAAGCAAAATTCTCTGGCAAATTGGTTTAGTCATAATAGTATTGGGGTCAGTTTCGTAGGTTGGATTAACGTAATCCAACGGCCATATTCACCGGTGTTGGCTTGCCGAACAATGGCAAGCCAACACCTGTAAACTTAATTTCCTCTAACTTGTGCCATTACTTCTTCAGCAAAGTTTTCTTCTTTTTTCTCTATGCCTTCACCCACTTCAAAGCGAATGAAACGTAGTGCTTGGTTACCTTTTGATGATACCAATTGAGCAATAGTCATTTTGTCGTCTTTAATAAAAGGCTGACCCAATAAAGTCACTTCTGCCAGAAACTTCCTGATCTGACCGGTAATCATTTTTTCAATGATGTCCGCAGGCTTGCCACTTTCAGCAGATAAAGCCCGGAAAATTTCTTTTTCTTTTTCAATGGTTTCAGCAGGCACTTGCTCTTCAGAAACATAATGTGGCTTGCTGGCTGCAATGTGCATGGCAATGTCTTTGCCTAATTCTTGATCGGCTGCTGCCAATTCAATAATCACACCAATTTTACTGCCATGTAAATAACAGGCAGTGCCACCTTCAGCCGTTTCAAATCTTTCAAAACGTCTGATAGTAATATTTTCGCCCAGTGTTGAAATCAAGCCACGACGCATTTCATCAACAGTAACGCCATCTTCCAACGGCATTGCCAACAATTTTTCTTCAGTGTCAATATTGTCGGCATTTAATAAAGCAACCGTTACGCTATTAACAAAATTGACGAAACCATCTGCTTTAGCAACAAAATCAGTTTCGCAGTTAATATCAACAATGGCTACCGCTTTGCCGTTATCACTGACTTTAACACCGATAATACCTTCAGCCGCAATACGACCTGATTTTTTGTCAGCCTTGGCCAATCCGGATTTACGCATATTTTCAATGGCCAATTCCATATCACCATTAGCTTCAACTAAAGCTCTTTTGCATTCCATCATGCCGGAACCTGTTCTTTCACGCAGTTCCTTAACCATAACTGCATTGATTGTAATACTCATTTTTGTGTTTCCTTAATATATCGTCACTATAAAAACGCCCCCGTAAGGAGGCGTTTTTTGGCCTAATCTAATTTTTACCTTTGCAGGAAACCTGCATAAGGCTAACCATTAGTTATTCTGCCGCCGCTTCTTCAATAAAATCATCAACCTTGGCTGATAAGCCTAATCCGGCTGTTTTCGCGTCCAGCACAATGGCTGAAACACTTTCACAGTATAATTTAACGGCACGAATTGAATCGTCGTTACCTGGAATGACATAATCAATCAGTTCAGGTGAATTGTTTGAATCAACAATACCAACGACTGGAATACCTAATTTTTTTGCTTCGCTGATGGCATTTTTTTCATAACCGACATCCAGTACAAAAATGACGTCAGGAACGCCCTTCATATCTTTGATACCGCCCAGACTCCGTTCCAGCTTTTCAAGCTCACGTTCCATACCTAACGCTTCTTTCTTTCCGAAACGTTGATAAAGCGTACCGTCAGCTTTCATTGCTTCTAATTCCTTAAGACGATTAATCGATTTCTTAATGGTTTTGAAGTTGGTCATCATGCCGCCTAACCAGCGATGATTAACGTAGGGCATGCCGCAACGTGTCGCTTCTTCTGCAACAACTTTACGTGCCGCCTTTTTAGTGCCAACAAACAAGATAGTGCCTTTGTTTGCAGTCATCTGACTCAGATAATTCATAGCGTCATTGAACATTGGAAGCGTTTTTTCCAAATCAATGATATGGATTTTGTTACGTGATCCAAAAAGGTAAGTTGCCATTTTTGGATTCCAATAACGAGTTTGATGTCCAAAGTGAACACCCGCTTCAAGCATTTGACGCATGGATACAGCTGCCATTTAAGTCTCCTAAGTTTTAAAATCGGAATATGTTATTCCGGTTGGGTTATGCCTCCGCCTATC